>NZ_DAMAGB010000025.1:0-71364 GCF_031995485.1 Janthinobacterium sp. | reverse complement strand
CTCGCACTGTCTTCGGCAAGGCGCCTTGTCCTGAACGTTTTTCAGGCGTTACGTATTAGTCCGAGAAACGTCCATGACTGCGTTGCTCTTGCCTCGCCGTGCTGCTCGCACTGTCTTCGGCAAGGCGCCTTGTCCTGAACGTTTTTCAGGCGTTACGTACCAGATTGATTCACCCCGTAAACCCTCTTGACAGGATATTGATGAAACTTTCGCACCTGATGATCGCCATGCTGGCCGCCGCCGGCGCTGGTTCGGCCATGGCCGCCGCCGATACGTACAACCTCGACCCGACCCACACCTTCCCCAGCTTTGAAGCCGATCATATGGGCATGTCCGTCTGGCGCGGCAAGTTCAACAAGACCAAGGGTACGGTCACGCTGGACCGCGCCGCCAAGACTGGTTCGCTGGACCTGGTGATCGAGGCCGATTCGATCGACTTCGGCCTGGACGCGATGAACACGCACGCGAAAAAAGCGGACATGTTCAACGTGGAAAAGTTCCCGCAGATTACCTACAAGAGCAAGAACTTCACCTTTACCGGCGACCAGTTGACGCAGGTCGATGGCGAACTGACCTTGCTGGGCGTGACCAAGCCGGTGACACTGACTGTAGGCAAGTTCAAGTGCATCATGCATCCGCGCTACAAGCGTGAAGTGTGCGGCGCCGACGCCACGGCCGAGTTCAAGCGCAGCGACTTCGGCCTGAACTTCGGCCTGCCGGCATTCTCGCCGGAAGTCAAACTGGCGATTCAGGTAGAAGCGATTAAAGCCGATTAATTGCCTGCATCAAAAAACGACCCGCCTCGCTGTCCTCAGCCAGGCGGGTTTTTTTATGTGGAAATAGCATAGCAAGTTGTCATCCATGTGCACTGCCGCACCGACCAGACCGCGCGCGCCGGGCAAGATGAGGTCAGCCATTACCACTTCTGGCATACACCACAACCACTTATCGATCGGGCGGAGGATCACATGAATTTCATTATCTGGATAGTTATTGGCGGCGTGATAGGCTGGCTGGCCAGCATGGTCATGAAAACCAATGCGCAGCAAGGCATCTTCCTGAACATCGTGGTGGGCATTGTCGGCGCCTTCCTCGGCGGCTGGCTGCTGGCCCCTTTGTTTGGCACGGGCACCATCAATAGCGACAACTTCAGCCTCGCATCGCTGCTGGTCTCGTTCCTGGGCGCCGTCATCCTGCTGGGTATCGTCAACCTGCTGCGTCGCGGCAAGATGCGTTAAGCATCGATATGCGGCTGTGGCTGTCAAAGCGATAGCCAAACAGCAACAATTCTGACCATGGCCGGGCCGCACAAGCGCCCGGCCATTTTGCGTGGATTGTCTGGCATACACCACAGTAAGCAACATGCGGCGCGGAAAATGTCATTGACTAGTCACACTTCGATACGGATACTCTAGGGCGCCCGCTGAGAAAAATCACCGGGTACATACGCTGATTCCGACTTCCCTTCATGTAAAAGACCAGAACTCGAATGAAAAAATCCCTGATTGCGCTCGCTATCCTGAGCAACTTTGCACATGCCGACGAAGGCATGTGGATGCCACAACAGCTGCCACAAGTAGCCAAGGAATTGAAAGCGGCCGGCCTGAAACTGGACCCTGCCACCCTGACCAAGCTGACCGAGTTTCCGATGGGCGCCATCGTCAGCCTGGGCGGCTGCTCGGCCTCGTTTGTCTCGCCGCAAGGCCTGGTTGCCACCAACCACCACTGCGTCTACAACAGCGTGGCCGTCAATTCCACCAAGGAGCGCGATCTGCTGGCCAACGGTTTCCTGGCCAAGACGTTTGCCGAAGAACTGCCGGCCGCTCCGGGCAGCCGCATCTTCGTCACCTCGGCCGTGACCAATGTCAGCGACAAGATCATCACCGCCGACGTCGCCAAGCTGCAAGGCAAGGCACGCATCGATGCAATCGAGAAAAACCAGAAGCAACTGGTCGCCGAATGCGAAAAAGAAGCGGGCTTCCGCTGCACCGTGTCCGCCTACTACGGCGGCCTGGAGTTCTACCTGATCAAGCAACTGGAAATCCGCGACGTGCGCCTGGTGCATGCACCGCCGGCCGGCGTGGGCAAGTTCGGCGGCGACACCGACAACTGGATGTGGCCGCGCCACACGGGCGACTACGGTTTCTACCGCGCCTATGTCAGCCGCGATGGCAAGGCTGCCGACTTCAGCAAGGACAACGTGCCGTACCAGCCGAAACACGTGCTGAAACTGGCCAAGGATGGCTTGAAAGAAGGCGACTTCGTGATGGCGCTGGGCTACCCTGGCCGCACCAACCGTCACCGCCTGCCGTCGGAAGTGGCGTTCACGTTTGACTGGAACTACCCTGCCTTCGTGAAAGCGTCGGGCGAAACGCTGGCCATCATCGCGCGCGAAACCAAGGACAACAAGGATGTGGCGCTGAAATACGCAGGCCAGGTTGCCGGCGTCAACAACTACTACAAGAACCGCCAGGGCATGCTGGACTCCTACGCGGGCAGCGACTTCCTGGCCCGCAAGACGGCCGAACATGAAGCGCTGAAAACCTGGGTCAACGCCAACGCCGCCCGCAAGGCAGAGTTCGCCGGCGACATCGAGCAGGTGGAAAAGCTGATCGCCGAGCGCGATGCCGACGTCAAGCGCGATTTCTTCCTGGGTTACGCACAGCCACGCCTGCTGAACACGGCACGCAGCCTGTACCGCCTGGCCAATGAAAGCACCAAGGCCGATGCCGAGCGCAAATCGGGCTACCAGACGCGCGACCTGCCGCGCCTGGAGTCGGGCATCACCTCGGTCGAGCGCACCTATGACGAAAAAGTCGACAAGGCGCTGGTACTGAACAGCCTGACCAAGTACGCCGCCCAGCCAGCCGCGCAGCGCCGCGCCAGCTTTGACGCCGCCATCGGCATCAAGGACGGCATGTCGCAAGCCGACCTGGCAGCCGCGCTGGACAAACTGTATGCCGGCAGCAAACTGGGCGACAAGGCCGAGCGCGCAGCCTGGCTGAAACGCACGCCAGCCGAATTCCAGGCCAGCAAGGATACCTTTATCCAGGCAGCCGTGGCCATGTATCCGGATTCGCTGAAAAACGAAGCGGAAGACGAAGAACTGGCCGGCAAGATCCAGCAATCGTATGCCAACTACATGAAAGCCAAGATCGCCTTCATGAAGAGCAAGGGCCAAGCCGTCTATCCTGACGCCAACAGCACCCTGCGCGTGACGTTCGGCAAAGTTGCCGCCCGTGACCATGGCGCCGACGGCACCACTTGGACCGCGTTTACCACCGTCAATGGCGTGGTGGCCAAAGCTACCGGCGAAGGCGAATTCAACGCCCCTGCGAACCAGCTGGCAGCGATCAAGGCCAAGGACTTCGGCAAGTTTGTCGATCCGAAACTGAAAACCGTGCCGGTCGATTACCTGGCCACGCTGGACATCACCGGCGGCAACTCGGGTTCGGCTGCGCTGAACTCGAAAGGTGAATTCATCGGCCTGGCTTTTGACGGCACGCTGGACTCGATCATCTCCGATTGGGACTACAACAAGGCCAACACCCGTTCGATCCAGGTCGACCTGCGCTACATGCTGTGGAATATGAAGCATGTCGATCACGCAGACAACCTGCTGAAAGAAATGGGCGCGGAGTAATTGCCAACAGATAATAACAACTGACAAGCCCGGAAACGGGCAGTTGCAAGCTGGGCCACTTCTTCGGAAGTGGCTTTTTTTCGTCTAGCGTTTGATATCGGAAAAGTAGTATGGCGATGCTTGCGGCTGCCCGGCGCGCATGATCGCGCGCCGGCCGTTTTCCAGTGGCAGAGCCAGGTCGGCGCCCGGATAACGCTGCGCCGCCTGCTCATCCATGCCCGCGGCCGGAATCACGATGCGGTAGGCATTGTCGCCAAAGTCCAGCAACAGTGCGGTCTTTTCATCCGGCCCCGGCAGCGCCGTGATGCGCACGCGTACCTTGCCTTTGCGTCTGGTCATGGACTGCCACAGCGGCAAGCTGCCCGGCGCCAGGCGCAGGTCGGCTGCCTGCCCACCCGGCGCGCCATTGAGCGCCAGCAGCATGCCGCGATAGCGGATCAGGGCACCGTCGCCGGCCAGCGTGACGGAACCGTCATGGGGAGCGGCCCAGGCCCAGCTGCAAGTCCAGAGCAGAACGACGGTGATGATGCGCATGATGTCTCCCGTGTGAGGCTGATTGATAACACGGCTGACGAAACCACTTCCTGCACCGCATCAAGCCACAAGCGCCGGTGCTACAATTGCCGCCTAGTCGGCGTACTTACCCAGCGCGCCGTTCCCACCTTCCCAGACTCACACCGCCATGCCACAAGACTTGCGCACGACCTACGAACTCGGTAACCACAACCAGACCACGACCTGGCTGGAATGCATCAACTTCTACAAAGACCTCGCCGCCCGCTATCCGCAGGTGCTGCAGTTTGAACAGATCGGCCTGTCCGATTCCGGCGTGCCCATCCATGCTGGCGTGGTCAGCGCCGACGGCGTATTCGACCGCGAGCAGATCAAGAACGCTGGCCGTACCGTGTTTTTCAACAATAACGGCATCCACCCGGGCGAACCGGAAGGCATCGACGCCTGCATGGCCATCGTGCGCGACCTGTGCACGCAGCCGGAACGCCTGGCGGCGCTGGGCACCACCGTGCTGTTGTTCATTCCGATCTACAACGTCGACGGCAGCCTGAACCGGGCGAACACCTCGCGCGTCAACCAGCATGGCCCGGAGCAGTTCGGCTTTCGCGGCAACAGCCGCCATCTGGACCTGAACCGCGACTTCATCAAGTGCGACAGCCTGAACGCGCAGGTGTTCAACCGCCTGCTGGCCAGCTGGGACCCGGACGTGATGGTCGACACCCACACGTCCAACGGCGCCGATTATCCGTACACCATGACCCTGATCCACACGCAGACGGACAAGCTGGGCAATGGCCTCGGTCCGTTCCTGCAGGACACCATGCTGCCGCATATCTTTGCGCAGATGGAACAAGCCGGCTGGCCCACCTGCCCGTATGTCAATCCGGTGCAGGACAGCCCGGATCACGGCATTGCGGAGTTCCTGGAAGTGCCGCGCTTTTCAACCGGTTTTGCAGCGCTGCACCATGTGATCGGCTTCATGCCCGAAACGCATATGTTGAAACCGTTTGCCGACCGCTACGCGTCGATGCGCGCCCTGCTCGACATCACCATGGCGTTTACGGTGAAGCATGGCGAGCAGATCAGACAGCTGCGCGCGCAAGCGAAAGCCGCCGGCCGCACGCAAACACAGTGGCCCGTCAGCTGGCGCATGAACGAAGCACAGCCATCGACCTTCCGCTTCAAGGGTTACAAGGCGCAATACACGCCGAGCGTGATTGGTCACTACCAGCGCCTGTCGTATGACCGCTCGCAGCCGTGGGAACGCGATATCGCCTACTACAACCGCTTCGATGCGGACGTCGTGGTGACGGCGCCAAAAGCCTATGTGGTGCCGCAGGCCTGGCGCGAAGCGATTGAACGGCTGCGCTGGAACGGCGTCGAACTGACGCGTATTGCCAGCGAACAGACGGTAACGGCGCGCTACTACCATATCGAAGAAGTCGGTACGCGCGCCACTGCCTACGAAGGCCATATGTTTCACGACACGGTGGAAGTCGACGCGCGCACGGCGCAGTTCACCCTGCAGCCAGGCGACTACGTGGTAAGCCTGGACCAGGACAATGCCCGTTATGCAGTGGAAACGCTGGAGCCGCAGGCGCACGACAGCTTTTTCCGCTGGGGCTTTTTCAACAGCGTGCTGGAGAAGAAGGAAGCGTTTTCCGACTATGTGTTCGAGGACATGGCTGCCGAATTGCTGCGCGATGAACCGGCGCTGGCGGCAAAGTTCGCCGAATGGAAGACGGCCAATCCGGATCTGCTGAGCAACCAGGAAGCGGTGCTGGACTTTATTTTCGAACACTGCCAGCGCTTTGCCGAGCCTGAATGGCGGCGCTACCCGGTGCTGGCCCTGATATAAATCCGGGCTGCAAGTAGTCGTATTATCCTGGCGCTGTACCGGAGACCCCGGTGCAGCGCCTCTTTCTGTGCTCTACCCACAAGGTACAACCATGCACTACGCACTGAACCTGCGCACCTTTATTTACAGCCATTATTTTTACCTGGGCTTGCGCGTGGCCATCGGCCTGGTCGGCCTGACCCTGCTGACGCTGGAAATCAGCGACAGCAATACCGCCATGACCGTGTGCATCGGCGCGCTGTGCACTACCCTGATGGACATGCCCAGTCCGTTGCGCCACAAATTCAATGAAATGCTCGCTTCGGTGCTGCTGTGCAGCGCCGTCACGTTATTGATCAGCCTGTGCGGCCCGGTGCAGTGGCTGCTGATGACGGTGCTGGTGCTGGTCAGTTTCCTGGCCAGCATGATGGTGGTCTACGGCAAAAAGTCGATGCCGCTGCAGCTGGCCGCGCTGTTCATCATGACCATGTCGATGGAACACCAGATGACCTGGCAGCAGTCGTTCCAGCATGCGGGCCTGTTCATGCTGGGCGGCCTGGCGTATCTGGCGTATGCGATGGCCGTGGCCTGGGTGCTGCGCCACCGCATCAAGCAGCAGGTGCTGGCCGAGGCGCTGTTCGAACTGGCCGCGTATATCGACATCAAGGCCGATTTCTACGATGCGCGCTTCAACCTGACCGAGCAGTTCAACAAGCTGGTGCGCCATCAAAGCATCCTGGCCGACCGCCAGCAGGCCTCGCGCGATCTGATACTGCGCAGCCACAAGAACAGCAAGGACGCGATCGTGGTGCAGGTACATGTGTGCATGCTGGACCTGTACGAACTGATCCTGTCGACCCACACCGATTACGCGCTGCTGCGCCAGCACCTGGCCGATTCCGAAGTGCTCAACTCCCTGCACGACCTGGCCTACAAGGCGGCGCGCGATATCGAATCGGTGGCCTACGCCGTCACGCGCAAGCGCGCCTCGTATGCGCAGATCAATTACGACAAGGAATGGCTTGATATCGAAGCGGAAATTGCCCGCCTGCAGGCCAAGGGCGACAGCGCGCAGGAAGCGCTGGCCACCTTGCGCGCGCAGCGCAACAAGATCCGCGCCATCCTGAAGATGATAGCCGAGCTGCACCTGGCCAGCCAGAAAGTGTATGCGGACGTGCCGTTCTGGAGCGGCGCGGACATGGCGCCGTTTTTGTCGCAGCAGAAATACGAACTGCAGACGCTGGTATCGCACCTGCGCCTGGAGTCGCCCATCTTCCGCTTTGCGCTGCGCGTGGCGATGGCCATTTCGGTGGGCCTGCTGATCGGCCACTGGCTGCCGTATGCGGCGCACAGCTACTGGATCGTGCTGACCATCGTCATTATCCTGCGCCCTACTTTCAGCATGACGCGCCAGCGCCGCGCCGACCGCATTATCGGCACCATCATCGGCTGCGTGGCAACCGCCATCGTGATCCGCTACGTGCACAGCAATATCGCGCTGATGGCAATTCTGTTCCTGTCGATCGTGGCCACGCCGACCTTTATCTACCTGCGCTACCGCTACACGGCGATCGCCGTCAGCCTGATGATCCTGCTGCAGATGCACCTGGTGGCGCCCAGCAACCCGAACCTGGTCAGCGAGCGCCTGATCGATACCCTGATCGGCGCGGCGGTGGCCACCGTGTTCAGCTTTGTGCTGGCCAACTGGGAATACCAGAGCCTGCCGCGGCTGATCCGCCAGGTACTGACCGTCAACCTGTCGTACATGGAGGCCAGCTTCGAACTGCTGCAGGGCAAGTGTTTCGACGATTTTGCCTATCGCATCGAACGCAAGCGCTTGATGGACAGCCTGGCGGCGCTCAGTTCGGCGCTGGTGCGCATGCTCGACGAGCCGGCCAGCAAGCAGCGCGCGGTAGAGGACATCAACCTGTTTATCGTGCAGAACTATCTGCTGGTGGCGCATGTGGCGGCGCTGCGCTCGATCCTGGGCCGCCATGTCAGCCAGCTGCCGGTCGCGCCCGTCAATGCGCTATTAACGCACAGCCATACGCAAGTGTGCCTGACCCTGTCGCGCGCACTGGACCAGCTCGACAACAAGGCGTCGATCAGCGCGCCGCAGCCGGCGTTGCCGGCGCCTGCGGTGGCCGACGTCAGCTGGTCCGGCTGGCCGCTGGTGCAGCGGCGCATCCGCCTGTTGCAGGCCGATGCCGACAAGATCGTGGTGCATAGCGCGGCCATCGTGCATATCGTGGCACCCAGGTAAGGTTACGCACGCCAGGCTGGTGTCATGAAGGCGTCATGAAGGTGTCACAAGAGACGGCTATGCTGCGGAGGTTTTTTCCAGCCTCCCACTACGTCAAGGTTTCCACATGCACGCATTTTCCATGACCCGCCGCCTGCCACTGGCGCTGGCCATCAGCGCCGCCCTCGGCCTCGCCGCCTGCGGCGGTTCCGACCACAACGATGCCGACACCGCGCTGGTGATCCCGGCCGCGCCAGCCGACCAGGGCGCGCCCGATACGGCGCCGCCGTCCGCCACCGCGATCCCGTTTGTCGACAATGTGGCCAGCAACCAGCGCGGCGACGCGCGCTACGCCACGGCCGCCACCAACGCCGGCGTGCGCGTGCTGATCGGCATGCTCGATATCTGGAAACCGCTGACGGAAATCGTCGATGCCGGCACCACGGCGCCGGCCGTGGGCGCCTTCCCGGCCGTTGCCCAATCGGCTTGGACCGGTGTGCCGAACGACGGCACGCCCGGCGGCACCATCGTCAATGCCGCCGTGCACAATGCCAATATCGATTACGTGGTGAAAGCCACCACCAGCCGCACGCCGGCGCAGGAACTGGCGGCGTATCTGGACGACCGCCGCGGCAAGGGCTACAGCATTACCGACGGCATGGGTCCGCTGACGGACGCCTGGCGCAGCGCCGCGCGCCAGAGCACCAGCATCACGGCCATCGCACCGGACGCCACCAGCGTGCTGTACAACGACAGCGGCACCAATACGGGCGTGGCCGGCAGCACCAATGCCGAGTTCGGCAACGTGGTGGCGCTGGTCAATGCCATGGGCAACAATGGTTCGACCGAGCCGGCCAAGCGCTTCTACAAATATGCGCGCCCGTTCCGCTGGAGCAGCAATGTGGTCCTGATCCCGGCACTGGTGCCGGCCAGGAGCGCCACGCCGTCGACCGACGGCGGCTTTACCAGCGGCCACTCGGCCGAAGCCGTGCGCGGCGCGGTGGGCATGGCGTATGTGCTGCCCGAGCGCTACCAGGAAATGGTGGCGCGCGGCCTGGAACTGGGCGAAAACCGCATTATCGCCGGCATGCATTCGCCGCTCGACGTGATCAGCGGCCGCGTGCAGGCGCAGGCGATCGCCGCCGCCAACCTGCTCGATGCGACGACTGCCGCCACCAAGGCCGCCGCCGTCACCCAGGCGCACGCGACCCTGATGGCGAAGACAGCCACCACCGCCGACACCTTCTACGACTACGCGCACTCGGGCACTGCCGCCAACGACCGCTTTGCCGACTACGCCGCCAACAAGGCCGCGTATATCCGCCGCATGACGTTCGGCTTCGCGCAGAGCGGCCCGGCCACGCTGCCTGCCGTGGTGCCGAAAGGCGCGGAAGTGCTGCTGGAAACGCGCTTGCCATATCTGTCCGACGCGCAGCGCCGCGTGGTGCTGAAAACCACGGCCATGCCGTCGGGCTACCCGGTGATGGACGATGCTGAAGGCTGGGGCCGTTTGAACCTGTTCGCCGCGGCCGATGGCTATGGCGTGTTTACCGGCAACGTGGTGGTGGCGATGGATGCGGCCAAGGGCGGCTTCCATGCCGTTGACCGCTGGCGCAACGACATCAGCGGTGCAGGCAAGCTGAACAAGCAAGGCACGGGTACGTTGAAGCTGGCCGGCAACAACAGCTGGAGCGGCGGCACGCAAGTGGAAGCTGGCCGCCTGGAAGCGCTGTCGGCCACGGCCTTCGGCAAGGGCGACGTGTATGTCAGCGGCGGCACGCTGGTCAGCAGCGCCAGCACCAGCCTGGCGCTGCCCGCCAGGTACACGCAGCTGGCGACCGGCAACCTGGAACTGAAACTGGGCAGCGGCCAGGCCGGCCGCCTGAGCGTGGGCGGCCAGATGACGGTGGCCGGCGGCAGCCTGAAAGTGACGTTCCAGAACGGCTACAAGCCGGCCGCTGGCGACACCCTGAACGTGATTGGAGCAGCCAGCCTGAAGGGCAAGTTCGACACAATTACCGTCGATGGCTTCAAGGTTACGCCGACGTATGCGGCGACGGGCTTGCAGCTGAAGCTGGACGTGTAATCTCACGGTGAGGTCGGATTACGCGCTCACGCGCCTCGGCGGCCCCGCTAATCCGACCTGCCCGGCCCCCACCATGCACGCTGCGCAGGTCGGATCAGGCCGCAGGCCGTAATCCGACAATATCGTTGGCCGATCCAGAACGACCGGCCATCGGCATCATTTCAAATACCGCTCAAACCACGCAATACTGCGCCGGCGCAAATCCAACTGGTGCTCGGGCTTGCGGAACGAATGGCCTTCGCCGTCGTAGATGAACAGGCTTGACGGCACGCCCATGGCGCGCAGGCCGTTCCAGAATTCCAGCGACTGCGCAGCCGGGGTTTCCACGTCGCGCTCGCCCACGTAGATCAGGGTCGGCGTGGTGGCCGTCTTGATGGTCGAGATCGGCGACGCCTTGCGATACACCTCCGGGTCGTCATACGCCGAAGCGCCGAAGAACGGGATCATCCACTGGTTGATGCCGTTCTGGCCGTAGTAGCTGATCCAGTTCGACACGCCCGCTCCCGCGACGGCCGCCTTGAAGCGCGTGCTGTGCGTAACGCCCCACATCGTCATGAAACCGCCGTACGAATGGCCCGTCAGGCCCAGCCGCTGGCCATCGACGGGCGCGACTTTTTGCACCGCATCGACGCCGGCCAGAATATCTCGCCAGTCGCCGCCGCCAAAGTCGCGCATATTGGCGCGCGTAAATGCCTGGCCCTGGCCGAAGCTGCCGCGCGGGTTCGGCAGGAACACGAAATAACCTTTTTCCGTCAGCTCGCGCACCTGCGCGCTGGCCAGTTCGCCCGGCCCCACATAGCGTGGCGAAGCGGCGGCGCCCGGTCCGCCATGGACGGAAACGATCATCGGATAGGTCTTGCCTGCCTCGACCTTCAACGGTCCCAGCAGCCAGCCCTGCACCTTGTAGCCTTCATTGTTCCAGCCCACGTTCTGCACGCTCAGCTGTGGTGCAAAGCCGTCATTGTCCTGCGTGATTTTTTTCAGCTGCGCCAGCGGTCCCGCCACCAGCTGCGACGCATGCGTGAAGTCTTCCTGCGCGGCGGCGGCGGAAAGACCATCGGCGCTGAACGACAGGCGGCCATCGGAACCACCGCTGCTGACGGCACCGAGCAGTTGCGGCGCTGCCGGACCCGTTTGCGGATCAAGTTTCACCAGCGCCAGCTGCGAGTCGACCAGGGCGGTGGCCAGCAGGCCATTGCCGCGCCACACCACGCCATTGAAGGTGCCGCGGTAATCGGGCGTCAGGTTGCGCGGCGTGCCGCCCGCCAGCGGCACCGTGTAGATATCGCCGCCGATCGAACCGAAGTCGCTCATCAGGCCGCCGACAAACACCACCGTCTTGCCGTCCGGCGAGACCGATGGCAGGTTCAGCTGCATGGCCGGCGCGGCAATCTCGCGCAGCGCGCCGCTGGCCGCATCGACGTGAGTCAATTTGGCCACCCACCAGTTGCTGTCGCCATTGCCCTTGGCGCTGGTGGCAACAAAGCCGCGGCCGTCCGGGGTCCAGTTGTATTCATAAACGTAGGTGTCGGCAGGAGAAACCAGGCGCAATGGGCCACCGGCTGCCAGCACGACGGCGATGCGCTGCGCGTCGTCCTCGCTGCCCACTTCGCCCACCTGGCGCGCGCCCGCTTCCACGGCGCCGGCCAGCTTGCGCGCGCCCACCGTGGCCAGCAATGCCACCTGCTTGCCGTCGGGCGACCAGCGCGCCGTGCTGGCCACGCCTTTCAGATTCAGCAGCTCCGTTGCCTTCTTCTCGCCCAGCGTGGCCAGGAACAGGCTGGCCTTGCCGGCCTTGCCGTCATACGCGACAAAGGCCAGCTGCCTGCCATCGGGCGACCAGCTCGGTTTATCGTAGGAACAAACGGCGCACGGATCGAACTGCTGCACGATGGCGCCGCTGGCCGCATCGCGTACCACCAGCGCGCCATGCGGGCGCTGCGCCTGGCCGCCCGTATCGGTCGATTCGATGGCGACGATGCGCTGCGCGTTGCCGGACAGGGCCACCGCGCGGTAATCGCGCAGCGACGACGGTACGGCCGCCTGTGCGCCGGCCGCCAGCATGGCGCCGGCCAGCAGGCCCAGGCCTGCGATTTCGGTTATTTTCATCATGTAATTCCCGGTTAGAAATGAAAAAAACCGCCGGCAAGCGCGGCGGTTTCGGATGGTCAATGGCAAGATCAGCGTCCCTGCTTGCCCAGGTGCGAATGGCGTATGCTGTACAGGAAATAAATGGCGATGGTCACCGCCATCCACACGCTGAACACCACGAACGTGGTATGCGGCAAGTCGCGCATGATGTACAGGCAGGCCAGCACGCTGAGGCCCGGAATCACGTACGGGCCGAACGGCACGCTGAAGCCGGCGATGCGGTTGGCGCCCTGCTTGTGGCGCAGCACCGGCACGGCAATCGACACCACCATGAAGGCGGTCAGCGTACCGATGCTGACCATGTCCCACAGATAGGTGGCATCGACGGAGCCGGCCACCAGCGCCACCACCAGGCAGACGATCAGCGTATTGCTGACCGGCACCAGGGTACGCGGATGGATCTTCTGGAACGATTTCGGGATCAGGCCGTCGCGGCTGATGGCAAACAGGATGCGCGTCTGGCCGTAGATCGTGACCAGGGTCACGCTGAACACGGAAATGACGGCGCCGGCCGACAGCACCAGCGCGGGCCATGCCTTGCCGGTGACGTTTTGCAGGATCACCGCCAGGCCCGCTTCCTGGCCTTCGAACAGTTTCGCCTGCTGCGCGCCGAGCGCGGCCACCGCCACCAGCAGGTAGAACACGGTGACGATCAGCAGCGCGCCGAGGATGCCGCGCGGCACGTTGCGCGTGGGGTTTTTCACTTCATCGCCAGCCGTCGCTACCGTATCCAAGCCGATAAACGAGAAGAACACAGTGCCGGCCGCGGCGGTCACCCCCGTCATGCCGGCAAAGCCCTTGCTGTTGTCGGTATTGAAGAAGGGAACAAAGTTGTCGGCGTTAAAGCCTGAGAACGCCACCACCACAAAAAACACCAGGATGGCCAGCTTGATCAGTACCATGATGGCGTTCATCAGGGCCGATTCCTTGGCGCCGCGCAGCAGCAGCAGGCAGCACATGCCGATCAAAAAGATCGGCGGCAGGTTGATATGGCCGGCATGAAACTCCATGCCGTTCGGCCCGGACACGATCATCGGTGTGCGCAGCATGGCCGGAATATGCCAGCCAAAACCGTTTTCCAGGAAATTGTTCAGGTAGGACGACCAGCCGATGGCCACCGCGCTCCCCGCCAACCCATATTCGAGCAGCAGGCAGGCGGCCATGATAAAGGCCAGGAATTCGCCCACCGTGGCGTAGGCAAACGAATACGAGGAACCCGAGGCGGGAATGCGAAACGACAGTTCCGCATAGCACAGCGCCGTCAGGCCCGCCGTGATGGCGGCGATCAGGAACGACAGGATCACGGATGGGCCCGCCTTGGGGACGGCCTCGACCATGGTAAAGAAAATGCCCGTGCCGATGGTGGCGCCCACGCCGATCATGGTCAGGGAAAACAGGCCGATGGAACGGCTCAAGCCGCTGCTGCTGAGGCCTTCACCAACTTCGGTCGTGGTATCGATCGGTTTGGTGCGGCAGAGTTTCTGGACCAGGGTTTGGCTCACTAGCAATCCTTTTAGGAGGCGGATCATGACAACTGAAAACGCATGAAAATGGTGCATGGTGCTGACCTGGCAAAACCCGGGAAACGATACAGCCCATTTTCAAAACTAAGCGATTATAGGGCTTTCACCGGTCCAGCCAAACAGATCTTTGATGCAAGGAAACAACGGCGCTGCCAATAAAAAAGCGCGCCGCTGCAGTTGCAGCGGGCGCGCCAGCGTATCGCCACCGTGCTTGACCTTATTTCTTGTTATGCAGATTGATCTCCGCCGGCGGCCAGCCCGCCTCGTAGCCTTGCGGCACGTCATCGCCGCGCTCTTTTGGCGCCAGGCCCAGCGCGTAGTACAGCACCGTCAGCAGGATCAGCCAGGCCGGGCCGATCACCAGCGCCACGCGGGTATCGGGGAAATACGCCATCAGGCCGATCACCAGCGCCAGGAAGGCGAGCGAAATCCACGAACCATACGGCGCGAACGGCATGCGGAAGGCCAGGTTTCTGATCTCCAGCGGGCTCAAGGTCTTGCGGAACTTCAGTTGCGTGACCAGGATGATGCCCCAGGTCCAGACGGCGCCAAAGGTGGAAATCGAGGTGACCCAGATAAACACTTTTTCCGGCACCAGATAGTTCAGCAACACGCCGATCAGCAGCGCGAATACCGACACCATGATGGCGCGGCGCGGCACGCCGCTGGACGTGGTTTCGGCAAACGCCTTCGGCGCCTGGCCCTGCAGCGCCAGGTTGTACAGCATGCGGCCGGTGCTGAAGATGCCGCCGTTACACGATGACAAGGCAGCGGTGAGCACCACGAAGTTGATGATGCCGGCGGCCGTCTTGATGCCCAGGCGCTCGAAAGTCATCACGAACGGGCTGCCGGTAGTGCCGATTTCATTCCACGGATAGATCGACAAAATCACGAACAGCGCGCCGACATAGAAAATCAGGATGCGCCAGAACACGGAATTGATCGCGTCGGGGATCGATTTTTTCGGATTGGCCGCTTCGCCGGCGGTCAGCCCGATCATTTCCACGCCCAGGTAGGCGAACATCACCATCTGCAGCGACATCAGCACGCCCTGCGCGCCGTTCGGGAAGAAGCCGCCATGCGTCCACAGGTTGGAAATGCCGATCGCCACGCCATCGTTGCCGAGGCCAAAGATGATCATGCCGGCGCCGCCGACGATCATCAGGATAATCGTGACGACCTTGATCAGCGCAAACCAGAATTCGAATTCGCCATAGGCTTTCACGGCCAGCAGGTTGACGGCGCCCATGGAGCCGAGGGCGGCCAGCGCCCAGATCCAGCGCGGCACATCGGGGAACCAGATGCCCATGTAGATGGCGACGGCGGTAATTTCCGCCACGCAGGTGACCAGCCATAAAAACCAGTAATTCCAGCCGGTCAGGTAGCCCTGCAGCGGCCCCAGGTAATCCTGCGCATAGCGGCTGAAGGAGCCGGCGACGGGATTGTGCACGGCCATTTCGCCCAGTGCGCGCATGATCAAAAAGATGACCGCGCCACCGATAATATAGGACAGCATGATGCCGGGCCCGGCCATGCGGATCGCATTGCCCGATCCCAGGAACAGGCCGACGCCGATTGCGGCGCCCAAGGCCATCAGGCGTATCTGCCGCTCACCGAGGCCACGGTGCAAGCCTTGTTCATTCGATTTCATTACTTCGTCTCCGTCTTTTTTATGATGCACCGGCCGTCTCTGGAGGCCGGTGCAGTTGATGCTTTTACTGCGCCAATTCGGCGATCAATTCGATTTCGACACACGCGCCCAACGGGATTTGCGCCACGCCAAATGCGGAACGGGCATGCTTGCCGCTGTCGCCGAACACCTCGACCAACAGTTCCGAAGCGCCATTGGTAACCAGGTGCTGCTCGGTGAAGTCAGGCGTGGAATTGACCAGGCTCATCACCTTGACGATGCGCTTGACCTTGTTCAGGTCGCCGCCGCAGGCGTCCTGCAGCGTGGCGATCAGTTCGATGGCGATGCCGCGCGCAGCCAGCTTGCCTTCTTCCGTCGTCGTGTCCTTGCCCAGCTGGCCGACCCAGACCTTGCCGTCTTTCTTGGCCAGGTGGCCGGACAGGAAGACGGTATTGCCGGTGCGTGCATGCATCACATAGGCGGCGGCTGGCGCGGCCACGGTCGGCAATGCGATATTCAGGGCTTTGAGTTTTTCGTAAAACGACATGCTGATTCTCCAGGAAGACAAAATGAACAGTGCTGAATCGGCCAGTGACAATATCACTGTGATAACAACGCCAGATTAAACCCCATCATAGGGGCGAATGGACAGTTTAAGTTCACAAATAGGGCCGGTTATTCAGTGGATTATACCGATAATCAAACTATATTCAGTATCCGTTGTCGATTGCCGGGCTCAGCTTGCAGGTCTTGATATGCGTGCTTGCTCAGCACGGTGACATATGCAGCCCGGGCTCGTCCAAGGCCAGCCGGTCGAGGAAAGCCTGGTCGTGCGACACCACCAGCAGGGCGCCCTGATACTGCGCCAGCATCGCTTCGAGTGCCTGCAGGCTGGCCAGGTCCAGGTGATTGTCGGGCTCGTCCAGCAGCAGCAATTGCGGCGGCGCTTCGGCATACAGCTCGGCCGCCAGCGCCACCTTCATCCGCTCGCCACCGCTGAGCAGAGCGCTGGCCATGGTGGCACGCGCACCGGCAATGCCCAGCAGCGCCAGCCGCGTGCGCAGCTCGCCTTCGCCCAGCTTGCTGTTGCGCTGTTGCAGGCGCTGCACGGCGCTCAGCTCGCCATCGAGCAACCCTGCATGCTGGTCCAGCCAGGCCAGGCGTGCATGGCAGTTGACTTCGCCGCTGGCGGGCGCCAGCAGGCCGGCGATTACGCGCAGCAGGGTCGACTTGCCGCTGCCGTTGTCGCCCGTCACCGCCAGCCGGCGCGCGCCGCACAGGATCAGGTCCAGCGGCTGCGCGCTGCCATGCGGCAGGACGATTCCACGCAATTCCAGCAGCAGCTTGCCATTCGGCACCCGGCTATCGGGTGCCAGCAGCAGCCGTTCGGCATCGGGTGCGCAGCGTTCGCTCGCTTCCCTGATCCGCTCCTGGCGCTGCGCCTGCGCCGCCTGCGCGCGCAGGCGCAGCTTGCCCTGGCTGTCCTGGCTGCTTTCCTTGCGCGCATCGAGCAGCAGCTTGCTTTGATTGGCGTCACGGCCATCGCGCTCGCCGCGCGCCACGTTGCGCTGCTGGCGTTCCGCCTGCTTGTGCGCCTCGCGCTGCTCTCGCCGGGCGCCCGCTTTTTCCGCCTGCAGCGCGGCAAGAAAACCCGCTTGTTCCAGGCTGCGTTGTTCGGCATAGAACGCGTAATTGCCGCCATAACTGCGCAAGCCGTGCGACGACAATTCGACGATCTCGTCGACCTGCGCCAGCAGGCTGCGGTCGTGGCTGAGCAGCAGCAAGCCACCCGGCCAGCGCCGGACCTGCTGCACCAGCCGGGCGCGCTGGCTCGCATCGAGATGGTTGCTCGGTTCGTCAAGAATCAGCCAGTCGGCCTGCGACAGCCAGGCGCCGGCCAGCGCAATCCGCTGGCGCTCGCCGCCGCTCAGCGATGCTGCCGGGGTGTCCGGACGCAAGCGGCCCAAGCCGATTTCGTCGAGCGCCTGTTGCAGCCGCGCCGGCGCGTCCCAGGCGTCGCCCACCAGCGCATAGTCCGCCTCATCGATGGAACCGGCAGCGATGCGCTCCAGCGCAGACAGCGTGCCGTCGACGCCGGCCAGCGCGGCTACCGTGGGAAAAATTCCGGGGTCGAGTTCCTGTGCCACATGATGGATGCGACCATCGCAGCGCACGGCGCCGCTGGCAGGCAGCATGCGGCCGGCCAGCAGGCGCGCCAGCACGCTCTTGCCGATACCATTGGCGCCGACCAGGCCCAGACGGCGCGGCGCAAACGCAAACTGCAGATCGTGGAACAGGGTGGTGCCGTCAGGCAAATGGAAGGACAGATGGTCGAGTTGCAGTAATGCAGGCATAGCGATACTCCTTGGGCAAGGCTGGCAAATTCCGCGTCAGCGGGATGGGCTGGGCCGTGCACAAGCACGGCAGTATCAATGGCGCATGTCGGTATCGTCCTGAAGCAACAAGATGAAGAAGCGCGAGTGTAGCAGAGGATGCCGGTTTTTGCAGCGCGGCACCCCCT
This sequence comes from Janthinobacterium sp., assembly GCF_031995485.1. Taxonomy (NCBI): domain Bacteria; kingdom Pseudomonadati; phylum Pseudomonadota; class Betaproteobacteria; order Burkholderiales; family Oxalobacteraceae; genus Janthinobacterium; species Janthinobacterium sp. The sequence goes on along the minus strand of NZ_DAMAGB010000025.1, from coordinate 53,218 downwards.
TGTACTGCTTAGCGCTGGCCCTGCGTGGTATCGCCGAACAGGTTCTTGAATTCGCGCGGCTGCGAGCGCCAGTATTGCGGCGGAGCCTGCACTTGCGCGCCCAGCCGGGCCGCAGCATGCCATGGCCAGCGCGGATCGAACAGCATCGCGCGCGCCAGCGCCACCATGTCGGACTGGCCGCTGGCGACAATCTCTTCGGCGTGCTGCGCCTCCGTGATCAGGCCCACGCTGATGGTCGGCATGCCGACCTCGGCCTTGATGCGCTCGGCAAACGGCACCTGGTAGCCGGGGCTGAGCGCAATCTGCTGCAGTGGCGATACGCCACCACTGGAGACGTGAATGAAGTCGGCGCCGGCGCGCTTGAGTGCATGGGCGAACTGCACGCTCTGCTCGATCTCCCAGCCGCCTTCGACCCAGTCGGTGGCGGAAATGCGCATGCCGACCGCCACGCTGGCCGGCACGGCGGCGCGCACCGCCTCGTAGACTTCGAGCGGAAAGCGCATGCGGTTTTCCAGGCTGCCGCCATACGCATCCGTGCGCTGGTTGGCCAGCGGCGACAGGAATTGATGCAGCAAATAGCCGTGCGCGCCATGCAGTTCGATGCCTTCGATGCCCAGTGCATGCACGCGTTTGGCGGCGGCGACAAACGCGGCCTTGACCTGCAACAGGCCTTCCGCGTCGAGCGCGATCGGCACGGTGTCACCGGCTGCATGCGGCAATGCCGACGGCGCCACCGTCTGCCAGCCGCCTTCCGACAACTGCACGCAGTTGCCACCCTTCCACGGCGCGCGGCTCGACGCCTTGCGTCCCGCATGGCCCAGCTGCACGATCAGCGGCATGCTGGAGTGGCGGCGGATCGCCTGCACCACCTTGCCCAGCGCTTGCTGGTTGTCGTCGGACCACAGGCCCAGGTCGTCAGCCGAAATGCGTCCCTCGGGCGAGACGGCGGTCGCCTCCGTCATCAGCACGCCGGCGCCTGACAGCGCCATGTGGCCCAGATGAATCATGTGCCAGTCGGTGGCGTTGCCGTGCTCGGCCGAGTACTGGCACATCGGCGCGATGGCGATACGGTTGACCAGCGATAAGGGGCCCAGCTGATATGGCGTGAATAACTGACTCATGGATGACTCCGTCTTGATGAAGCCCCGATGGTACCGCGATCAAAAAAACGCTGCATTACACCTGCTTACGTTTGATACAGCGCAAGGGCTAGCCTGGCGCACCATCCATCGATACTCTGGACACATCAGCAATACCAACCAGTTCCAGGAGACAGACATGAACAGCACCACCACCGGCAACACCAGCAACAGCGCCCGCATCCACCCTCTGCTGGCGGGCGCCGCCGTTTCGTTTACCGTGCTGTGCCTGGTCGGCGCGGCGTCGGTGGCCGGCATCCTGCCCAACTCGCGTGCCACGAACACACCAGCGCCGGCCGTGCCGGCCGATCTGATGGCCAGCAATCTGGCGGCGCCCGTGGCCGCCCCGGTGGCCGCCCCTGTGATTGCTCCGGCGCCGGTGGTGGCCCAGACGGCCCCTGCTCCGGCACCGGCGCCGGTGGTGCACAAACGCGTGGTCCATCATGTGGCGCAGGCGCGTCCGGCCAGCCGCAATGACGATTACGCCTACCGCGAACCGGTGCGCCAGCAGCCGGTACAGGCCCAGGCGCCCGCGCAGCCCAACTACGTGGGCATCGGCACGGGCGCCGTGATCGGCGGCTTGATCGGCAATCAGGTGGGTGGCGGTCGCGGCAAGACGCTGGCGACGGTGGCGGGCGTGATCGGCGGCGGCTTCCTGGGCAATGCGGTGCAGAACCAGGTGCAGCAGCCGCAGCGCTGATCAGTCGTAGGAACCGAGGTAGTCGAGCTTGCCGATGGTCACGCCGTTGTTGCGCAGGATGGCGTGCACCATCGAGACGTGGAAGTAGAAATTCGGCAGCGCAAAGCCGAGCAGGTAGTCGTCGCCGGCAAACGTCTTGCCGCCGTCGATCCAGTTCAGCACCACTTCCCGCTGGGCGCTGCCCGCCATCTGACCGGCGCTCACGCCCTCGACATAGGCGAGGGTGTCGGCTATGCGCTGCTGCAGCTGTTCGAACGAGGTTTCATTGTCTTCGAATTTGGGCGCGGCAATCGTGCTCAGGCGCTGTACCGACAGCTTGGCCGTATCGCTGACGCGCTGCACCTGCGCCGTCAAATTCAGCATGTCGGGCGCCAGCTGCGCGCTCAACAGGATGTCGGGCACGATGCCATCCTGCTCGACATGGGCCTGCGCTTTTTCCAGCAAGGACGAGACGACGCGCAAGCCGCGCGCGAACACGGGAATGGTTGCCTGGTACATGGACACTGACATGGTGACTCCTGGGTAAATGACGATAAGCCAGTGTACCCGAGGCAGCCTGGACAGGTGCGCACGCAGCACAGGCTGACGGCTGGGTCTACTTGTCCAGATTGACCTTGCCGTCCGGCGCATGCAGCGGCTGCTCCGCGGATACCGGCAGCGGCACCGGCGGCGTCTGCTTGCGTTTTCCCGTCAACAATTTCCAGATGGCCGTGCCCGCGCCGAACAGCAGCACCAGCAGCACCTTCTTGAAGGCCAGCAGCAGCGCCACCAGCTTGCCGAACAGGCCCAGCTTGCTGGCCACGCCGCCGGCCACCAGCGCCGCCAGGCCATACTCGGCCACCTTGTCGGTCTTGCTGTCGAAGTCCGTATAGCGGTTGCCTGGCGTGAAGTCGGTAAATGCCGTCACCTGCCGCATCTCCTGGCGGATCGCGTCGATCTGGCCCATGCTGGCGATCGCATTGAGGTTCAGCACGCCTTCGCGGCCCAGCACGCGCACGTTGTAGTTCAGCGAATGTTCGCCGCCGTCCGCCATCAGGTCCTTGGCCCAGTACAGTTTATGGCTGTCCTTGGCATAGCTCGGCTTTTCCGCCCAGCCCATCAGGTGGATGGCGGGATAGCCCTGCTGCTTGCGCTCCTTGTTGTTTTCCTGGACCGAGGCCTGCATGTCTTTCAGCAGCTCGTCGTACTTGATGCTGTCCGCATCGTCGTCCTTGATATGGCCTTCTTTTTCATATGTCACGATCACGCCCCAGCTGTCGCGCTCGAGCACGCTGGTCTGGGCCGGCACGATCATGCCCAGCGATTCAAACCCTGGCGGATTGCCCCAGGCATCAACCAGCACGCGCTCGGCGTCCTTCGGCGACAGATAGCGGAAATTGGCGGGCAGATCCAGGGTGGCGATACCGCCTGGCAAAGTGATTTTGCCACGCTGAAATTGCAGTTGCGCCAGGAATTGATCGGCCGTCATTTCCGGACCGGCCGGCTTGTCGTCGGCATGGGCGACGGCCATCAGGCCGGCGAGGGACAGGCACACAATGGCCAGCAATTTTTTCAACATGGGATATCCGCAATGGTGACGATAAAGGAACAGTTATTTTAAATGAAATAATTGCTCGATGGATAATTATTGCCGTGCGGAACTAGCATAAAAAAAGCGCCAGTGCGGCAATGTCCGCACTGGCGCCATCGGCACGTTGCTACCGGTAGAATCAGGCCACGCGCACCACCATCAGCCCCGCGCGCAAACCCACGCGCACGTCCGGGTTGGGGAACACCACCAGCTCTTCCGCATGCCGCACCGTGTACACCGTCTCGCCATCGCTGGCAATCACGGCATGCTGCGGCAACGACGTGAAGTTCTGCGTGCTGCGGTCGAACGCCATGCGGAATTCATCGCTGTGCTTGATGATTTCCTGCGCCACCTTGAATACATGCGGTGCTGTTTTGGAGGGCCTTGCCGGCAAGCCGCGCAGCAAACCATCAAGTGCCAGCGACACCTCGTCGAACAGCGACAGGTCATTTTGCCCCAGGGTGCCAACGCGGCCCAGTTCGACCGTGCTGGCGGCCGCGCCGCAATGCTCGGCCGAGTAGTAGCTGTAGGTGCCGGCCGACTGCGGGTTCATGACGATGGCGCCAATCGCCGCCTGGCCCAGCCAGGCGATCAGTGCCGCCTTGGCGCCCTCTTCCACCAGGTCCGGCACGATGGCAAAGGTCGGGTAGACCGACGGCCGGATGGCCGTATGCAGATCCAGGTGCCAGCGCACGGGTCCCGCATCGCCGAAGAACGCACGGGTCGCGGCGATCATGTCATCGGCGCGCGCGCTTTCCGCCGCCTGCGCCAGCGAACCGCGCACGGGACGGAACATGCGGTTCAGGTCCGCATCGATAAAACGCTTGCCGGCGCGGATCGCATCGACATTGCCGACACACACCAGCAGATCGACCGCCAAGGAATGCGCGTCGCGCGACAGCGCGTCGAGCAGATGGGCCAGCACCTCGATCGGCCCCGTCTCGTCGCCATGCACGCCGACCGACAGCACCACGCTGGCGCGGCTGGCGTCATGCGCGGCGGCTTTTACCTGCAGCATGCCGGGCGCCGGCAGCGCCACCGCAAAGCCGGCGTCGGCGAACAGCTGCGCCACCGCGCCGAAATCCGCCTGCGCCAGCGCCTGCACGGCCGGCGGCAAGCTGCCCGCCGGCATGGCCATCGTCGCGTCGGCCGTCATTACGCGGCCGCTTCCGCTGGCACGCCCTTGTTGACGGTTTCGGACAGGGTCCAGACATCGAGCATCGCCTGTTCCAGTTCCGTTGCCGCCACATAGGCCGACAGGCCCAAGGCGCCGGTGACCGCATCGACGGCATTGTTCTCACCCTGCTCGGCACGCGCCAGCACCTGCGTCAGCAAACGCTGTTGCGTGCGGCGCAGGGCCTGCTGCGCGTAGCTGCGCAGCTGCTCCTGCGATTTGCCTTGCGCCGCCAGCTTCAGGCCGCGCTCGAGCGTATCGATGCCGGCCTGGCTGCGCAGGGCCAGGCCCACCTGCAGGAACGCCGCCAGGTCCATCGAAGCCGGACGCGGCACCGACAGGGCCGGGAACAGGAAGCCTGCCACCACGTCGAGCGCTACCACCGCATCCCAGGCCTCGGCAAACGCCGGCGTCAAACCGGGCACTTGCGCCGCTTCCGAGGGCGCGCCCACGGCCTGCAGCAGGCCGGACTTGGCTTCCTTGCCAAACAGCTGCGTCAGTTCGGCCAGGCCGGCGCCGCGCAATTGCTCGCCCGGCACCGACAGCACGCCGGCGATCATGGTCTTTTGCAGCGCGCGTGTCTGCGCATCGACCTTGATCGACACCTCGCGCGGAATGATCAAGGCCTCCGCATCGAGCGCATCGAACACCGGCGCCAGGTTCAAGGCCACCCATGCCTGGCCCCAGGCCAGGATCACGGCCGACTCTTCGACGCCGTATTCGGTTGCCAGCTCGCGCAGCATCAGCGGACCGCAGCGGTTGACCACTTCATTGGCCAGCACGGTGGCCAGGATGGCGTTGGCCAGCGGATGGTCGAGCGCGGAGCGCGTTGCCACCAGCAGCGACGGGAAGTACGGTTTCAGGACCGGCTCGGCCCAGCTCGCGTCGACCAGTGGCAACGTTGCCAGGATGCGCTTGTAGCGGTTCTTCACGTTGGCGATCACCACCGCCAGTTCCGGCGTGGTCAGGCCACGGCCGTCCACTTTGCGGCGCGCCAGTTCGGCCACCGCCGGCAGCTGCTCCAGGTCGCGCGACAGGGCGCCCTCTTCTTCCAGGCTGGCGATCAGCGCGGCATAGCCGTCCTGCACCGCGTCCTCGCTTTGCGCCTGCAGTTCGCGCACCAGCAAGTGCGTCTGCTGCGTGTTGTCGCGCAGGACCAGGCGCTCGACGTCGTCCGTCATCGCATACAGCTCGCGGTTGCGTTCCTCTTCGGCCAGCTTGCCGGCATTGACTTCCACGTCCAGCCAGATTTTCACGTTGACTTCATGGTCCGAGCAATCCACGCCGGCCGAGTTGTCGATCGCATCGGTAAAGATGCGGCCGCCGGCCAGCGCGAATTCGATGCGGCCCGCCTGCGTCGCACCCAGGTTGCCGCCTTCGGCCACCACTTTCACGCGCAGCTCGTTGCCGTTGACGCGGATATTGTCGTTGGCGCGGTCTTTTACCTGCGCGTGGGTTTCGGTCGAGGCCTTGATGTAGGTGCCGATGCCGCCGTTGTAGAACAGGTCCACCGGCGCTTTCAATATGCGGTGCATCAGCTCTTCCGGCGGCAAGGACGTTTCCGCGATATCGAGTGCGGCGCGGATCTGCGGCGACAGTTCGATCGTGCGCGCAGTGCGTGGATAGACGCCGCCGCCTTCCGAGATCAGCTCCTTGCTGTAGTCTTCCCACGACGAGCGCGGCAGGGCAAACATGCGGGCGCGTTCGTCGAACGAGACGGCGACATCGGGTGTCGGGTCGAGGAAGATATGGCGGTGGTCGAACGCCGCCACCAGTTTCAGCTGGCGCGACAGCAGCACGCCGTTGCCGAACACGTCGCCCGACATGTCGCCCACGCCGACCATGGTGATCGGAGTGGTGTTCATGTCGTGGTCCATTTCATAGAAATGGCGCTTCACGGCTTCGAACGCACCCTTGGCGGTGATGCCCAGTTTCTTGTGGTCGTAGCCGTTCGAGCCGCCCGAGGCAAACGCGTCGCCGAGCCAGAAGCCGCGCTGCACGGCGATGCTGTTGGCGATGTCGGAGAAGGTGGCCGTGCCCTTGTCGGCGGCCACTACCAGGTAGGGGTCGGCTTCATCGAAGCACACGGTGTCTTGTGGCGGCACGATATTGCCCAGCGAGCGGTTGTCCGTCACTTCCAGCAGGCTGGAGATGAACAGGCGGTACACGGCTTCGCCTTCGGCCGCGATGGTTTCACGCACGGCGTCCTTCGGCATCTGCTTGCAGACAAAACCGCCCTTGGCGCCGGCCGGCACGATGACGGCATTCTTGACCATCTGCGCTTTCACCAGGCCCAGCACTTCGGTGCGGTAGTCTTCCATGCGGTCGGACCAGCGCAGGCCGCCACGGGCGACCGGGCCGCCGCGCAGGTGCACGCCTTCGAAGCGGCGCGAGAACACGAAAATCTCGCGGTACGGACGCGGTTCCGGCACCAGCGCCAGGCTGCTGGTGTCGAACTTGAAGATGATCTTGTCGCCGGCCTGCTTGTTCTGGAAGTAGCTGGTGCGCAGGGTGGCCGCCATCAGGTCGGCCAGCGCGGCCAGGATTTCTTCGGTATCGGCATGGTTGACCGACGCCAGCCCGGCCTTGATGCCGGTGATGGTGGCCAGCGCGGCGGCATGCTGCTCGTCCGACAGCGATGGATCGAAACGCTGCAAAAAGGCGTCGACCAGGGCTTTCACCAGCGCCGGCTGGCGGCGCAGGCTTTCGGCGATATAGCGCACCGAGAAGCGGCTGCCGGTCTGGCGCCAGTAGCTGGTATAGGCGCGCACCAGCTGCACTTCGCGCGTCGACAGGCCGCCTTCGATGACCAGGCCATTGAGGCGGCCGTCTTCGGCCGTATCGTTGAACAGCGCGGCAAACAGCTCCTGCGCCACGCTCACCACTGCCGGCTGCGCCAGCTTGGCGGCGCTGTCGGCGTCGACTGTCAGGCTGGTGACGAAATAGCGCGTGCCTTCCGGCGAGAAGATCGAATACGCCTGCTCGCGGTCGATCGCCACGCCCGCGTTATGCAGCGCCGGCAGGATGGTCGACAGCGACGGCACGCGGTTGGCCGAGTACAAACGGATGGTGGTGACGGGGCCGGTCTCGATGCGCACCGCCACGTTGGCCGGATCGGTATTGCGCAGGATGGTGTCGAGGTCGCGGTAGGCGACGGCTGGCGCGGTGGCGGCCACGTAGTCGAGCGGCAAGGTGGCGCACAGCTTGCGCAGGCTGGCCCGCAGGGCGACGTCCGGCACCGCATCGGCGACGGCCGCAAAGCCGTTGTGCCAGCCATCGAGCACGCCCAAGAGCGGCTGTTCGATATCGGTTTCCAGGTCCAGCGGATAGCGCGCGGCGTGGGCGATCAGGTAGACGCGTGCCAGCGGGCCATCGGCCACCAGGGTCTGCGTGCTGACGTGGGTGGCGCCGGAACTGGTTTTCAGGGCTTTGGCCAGCGCGCTGGCGACGCTGGCGCTGTAGCGCTCGCGCGGCAGGTAGACCAGCACATTCAGGTGGCGCGCATACACGTCGCGGCGCGCAAACACCTTGGTGCGCGGCTGCTTGTACAGCGAGACGACGGCGCCGCAGACCTGCGCCAGCCAGTCGAGGTCCGCTTCCAGCGCTTCGGTGCGCGGCAGGGACTCGAGGATTTCACGGAATTTTTCGGCACGGAAGCCCTGCTGGCGCACGCCGGCCAGGCTCAGTACCTTGGTCACGCGGCCGCGCGCAAACGGCAGCGCAGCCAGCGGGGTGGAATTGCCGGCGCGGGTAAACAGGCCGACGAAACAATGTTCGCCGAGGATCGTGCCCTGTGCGTCGGTGTCGCGCACGCCGATGAAGTCGAGCTGCTGGTCGCGGTGCAGGGTGCCGGCCACGTCGGCCTTGACGATGGACAGGGCAGATTCGCGCTTGGCCAGGGTATCGAAGTCGCCCGGGATATTGGCCAGGCTGGTGTCGTAGACCGGATGCGTGGTGTCCTGCAGCACGCCGATGCGGCTGGCCAGGTCTCGCTCCAGTTCACGCACGCCCGGCTTGACGCGGTAATAGCCATAGCCGAACACTTCAAAACCGCCGCTGCGCGCCCATTCCAGGAATGCCGCCACTTCCAGTCCTTCTTCGCCCTGGGTAGCTGCGGCCACGGCGGCCAGGCGTTCGCCCATGGCGGCGCTGTCGCGGCGCACCACGGCGGCGTCGCGCGCCACCATTTCCAGCGCGGCGATCAGCGCGGCCTGCGCGTCCGGCGCCAGCTCTTCGTCCAGCAGCACCAGCACATACGATTCGAGCGGGTCGCCTGGCTGGCGCACCGCTTCCACGCTGCCGTCACCGGCACGGCGTACCGGCAGCACGGTATTCATCACGCCGCGCACGGCCAGGTGCTGGCGGCGCATGGCCATCACGATGGAGTCGACCAGGTAAGGCATGTCCTGGTTCAGGATCAGCAAGGCACTGGCCATGCCGCCACGGCCGTCGGCGTAGCGCAAGGTGGCGATCTGGCAGCCGTCGCTGGTGCGCGTGGCGGCCTGCGTGAAGCCGTCCACCAGCACCGGCGCCAGGCTGTCAGGCGCGATATCGGCCAGGTCTTCCGCGTCGAGCGAGTCGAGCCAGGCCTGTACCAGGTCGGTGACGGGTTGGCTGGCCGCGCTGGCCTGCACCAGTTGCAGCGTTTGCGTGCGCAAATCTTGTGGCGTGTGATTCATCTTGCATCTCCATGTCGGTAGTGTGTGTGCAGCGCCGCCGTGCGGGCTTGTGGCTGGCCGGCGGTGCTGTCAAAGGGCGGGGTTGGCCCGTCCAATTCTTTTATCAGGTAGGGCGTGTCTGGTCTCGGGTGGTGTTTTTCTGCTTGTTGCGTCTTCTACAAATCGTACAATCCCGGTAAGTTGAGGATGACCGTCAATTCTTCAAGCGCGGCGTGCACTTCCAGCGCCAGCTGCGGATCTGCCAGGTCGGACGGCTCCAGATGGTCGCGGTAGTGCTTTTCCACCCACGCCACCAGCCTATGGTACAGCGCTTCCGTCATGATCACACCCTGGTGCATGGCGCGCGCCTCCCGTTCGGACAGGGCGACCCGCAAACGCAGGCAGGCCGGGCCACCGCCATTGCGCATGCTCTGGCGCAGATCGAAATGAATCAGCTCGTCGATCGGCGCGTTGCTGGCCACCAGGCTTTCCAGATAGCGCGACACCGCCTTGTTTTCCTGGCACTCCTGCGGGATCACCAGCGCCATCCGGCCGTCTTCTTTGGTGAGCAGCTGGCTGTTGAACAGGTAGCTGGTTACCGCATCCGTAATCGGCACCTGGCCCGTGTCAACCCGCACCGCCGCCAGGTCTGCACCAACGTCCGCCAGTGCGCGGCGTATCTGCGACAGGCTCGCCTCTTCATCGGCAAACGCCTGCTCGTGGTAGAACAGCACATTGCCGTTGCCGACCGCGATCACGTCGTTGTGGAACACGCCCTGGTCGATCACGTCCGGGTTCTGCTGCACGCAGACCGTGCGTTTCGCCTCCAGCCCGTGCAGGCGCGCCACGGCCTGCGACGCTTCCAGCGTCTGGCGTGCCGGATAGCGTTTCGGGCTGGGCGCCGACGGGTCGAACTCCACCCGGCCATACACGAACAGCTCCACCGACGCGGCGCCGTGCGAGGCGCCCAGGCGTGTGTGGTTGGCCGCGCCTTCGTCGCCAAACGCCGGCGTCGAGGGCAGCGCGTCGTGCACGGCAAAGTGCTGCTCGTCGCCGAAGATGGCGCGCAGGCTGCGCGCCGACTGCGCATGCTCGAAGGCGCGGTGCAGCTTGTTGTTCAGGTTGGCAGCCGTAAAGTGCACCCGCCCGTCGGCGGTATCGGCCGACGGGCTGACGGTGGCGGCGTTCGCCGTCCACATGGGCGACGCGGAATACGCGCAAGCCAGGATCACCGGCGACTCCCTGTAGGCGCGCGCCAGTACTTCGGCGTCGCTGCCGGTAAAACCGATCGCGCGCAGCAGGCGGAAGTTGGGCCGGTCCTGCGGCGGCAGCAGCGCCTGCGCAAAGCCGCGCGCGGCCAGCGCGCGCATCTTGGCCAGGCCCTGCAGGGCGGCCTGCTTCGGGTTCGACGCGCTCTTTACATTGCTGAACGAGGCGACATTGCCGAACGAGAGTCCCGCGTAGTTGTGCGAGGGGCCGACCAGGCCGTCAAAATTGTATTCGCGCGTGCCGTGCATGGAAACTCCTTAGAAATTCAGACCGGGCGACAGCTTGGCCGGCATGGCCAGCGTGCTGTTCTCGATCGAGGCGACCGGATAGGCGCAGTAATCGGCCGCGTAATAGGCGCTCGGACGGTGGTTGCCGGACTGGCCGATGCCGCCGAACGGCGCCGTGCTGGCCGCGCCCGTGGTCGGGCGGTTCCAGTTGATGATGCCGGCGCGCGCGCGCGTCTGGAAGCGCTGCCACAGCGCCGCGTCGTCCGACAGCAGCGCCGCCGCCAGGCCGAAGTCGGTGGCGTTGGCCACCTTCAGGGCCGCGTCGAAACTGCTCACGCGGATCACCTGCAGCAGGGGGCCGAACCACTCTTCGTCAGGGATGCCTTTCGCGTGGGTGACATCGACGATGCCGGCCGTGACAAAGCCTGCCTCGGGGTTCAGCTGGCGCATCTGCAGCAGCGTGGTGCCGCCCCTGGCCACCATGTCGGCCTGCGCCTGCACCAGGCGTTTGGCGACCGCGGCGGAGACCACGGGGCCCATGAACGGTTCGGGCTGGGCGTTCGAGGCGCCCAGGCCCAGCTTGCCCGCCACTTCCACCAGGCGTTCAACAAACGCGGCGCCGGCAGCGTTGTCCTGCACCACCAGGCGGCGCGCGCAGGTGCAGCGCTGGCCGGCCGAGACGAATGCGGAAAAAATCGCGTGGTGGACGGCCGCGTCCACATCCTCGATATCCCACACCACCAGCGCATTGTTGCCGCCCATTTCCAGCGCCAGCATCTTGCCCGGCTGGCCGCCGAACTGGCGGTGCAAACTCACGCCGGTCTGGCAGGACCCCGTAAACAGCACGCCGTCGAGCAAGGCGTTGGCGCCCAGCGCCACGCCGGTATCGCGCGCGCCGTTGACCAGGTTGAGCACGCCATCTGGCAAGCCGGCCTGCTGCCACAGCTGCACGGTCTTGATGGCGGTGCGCGGCGCGTATTCGCTGGGCTTGAAGACGATGGTGTTACCGGCGATCAGGGCCGGCACGATGTGGCCGTTGGGCAGGTGGCCCGGGAAATTGTACGGACCGAACACGCCGAATACGCCATGCGGGCGGTGGCGCAGCACCGCGTCGCCATCGGCGATCTTGCTCTGCGTGACGCCGGTGCGCGCGTGATACGACTGCACCGAGATATCGATCTTGTTGGCCATGGTGGCCACTTCCGTGCGCGACTCCCACAGCGGCTTGCCGACTTCTTCGGAAATCAGGAAAGCCAGTTCTTCGGCATTGGTTTTCAGCAGGGCGCGAAAGCGCACGCAGATGGCGATGCGCTCATCTAACGCGGTGTCGGCCCAGGCCTCGAACGCGTCACGCGCGGCGCGGCAGGCCTGTTCCACGTCGGCTTCGCTGGCAGCCAGGCTGGCCCAGGTCTGGCGCCCGTCCGACGGATCGATGGTGACCAGTTCGGCGCCGCTGCCTGGCAGCCAGGCGCCGTTGATGAAGTTCGATGGTGCGGCGGATGCGTTGAATTTTTCAGACATGGGTATGCTTCCTCGGGTTGAGTGACAGCGTGCGCACAGTGTCGCCGTGCTGGCAGCGCAGCAGATGCAGTTCATCGTCACTGAGTGCCAGCTTGCCGCCCTGCGGCGTGGCTTCGGTGACGATCATGCGGAAATCCTTCAGATCGGTGTTCGACACCAGGTAAGGCTCGCTCTCGGCCGGCATCGCGCAGTCCGCGCCGGCCTGCGCGTCGAGCACGGCCGGCAGGCTGTCGCGCATGGCGCGCAGTTCCGACACGCGCGCCTGCAGCACCGGGCCGGCGTCGAAAATGTCGACATAGCCTTCGAAGTGCAAGCCCTCCTGCTCCAGCAGGCGGCGCGCCGGCGCCGTGCTCAGATGAACCTTGCCGATCACCTCCTGCGCTTCGTCGGGCAGGTAGGCCACGTACATCGGCTGGCGCGGCATCAGCTCGGCGATAAACGATTTCTTGCCCAGGCTGGTCAGATCGTCGACATGATGGAAATCCATCTTGAAAAAGTGACGGCCCAGGCCTTCGTAGAACGGCGAGCTGCCGTCCTGGGCCTGGTAGCCGCGCATTTCGGCGATCAGCTTTTCCGTGAACAGCTGCGGGAACTGGGCGATGAACAGGAAACGGCTTTTCGACAGCAGCTTGCCGTTGTTGCCGCTGCGGTAGTCGGGGTGCAAAAACAGCGAACACAGTTCGGTACTGCCCGTCAGGTCGTTCGACAGGTACAGCGTTTCCATGCGCGTAAAGACATCGAGTTCGCGGCTGGAATGGACCAGCGTGCCGATGCGGTAGTTATAGAACGGCTCGTCCAGGCCGACCGCGCCCTTGATCGCGCACACGCCAGCCAGGCGGCCCGTGTCGGTGTCCTCCATGACGAACATATAGTCGCGCTTTTCGGGCGGGATGGTGCCGGCAAACGAGGCGCAGGCAATCGCCAGCCGGTCGCCCAGCATGGTCATGTCGGGCTTCAGGGTGGTCATGCCGGTGCCGACTTCGCTGGCCAGGCCGTACAGGGCGTCGAGGTCGGAGGCATTGATGGCGCGAACTACTAGCATAGGATTCCTCGGTTAGATGCGCACGCAGATGACGCTGTCGCCGGCGGCTACCGCCAGGGCATCGAGCAGCTCGGCGGGCAGGCCCACCGTCTCTTGCGCTTCGAGCGCATCGCAGGCAAACGTGACGGCGCGGAAGTTGTGCTCGGCGCCGGACGCGATCGCGTAATTGACTTTCAGGCCGGTGCGGCTGGGGGTGATGCCTTGCGTGACCTTGCGCGTGAGCGAACCCGTAAACGAGCGCAGCGAATTCTTGTGCGCTTGCAGGATCGGGCCGCCGTCGAAAATGTCGATATAGTCGTCCGCTTCAAAGCCTTCTTCGGTCAGCAGGTTGAACGCCAGTTCGCCGCTCGGATGGATCTGGCCCATGGCCGCCTGCGCGTCGCCGGGCAGCAGCGGCACATACACCGGGTAATGCGGCATCAGCTCGACAATCAGGGTGCGGTTGCGCGCGCCGCCGATGACTTTTTCCGCATCGAGAAAATCCATCTGGAAGAACTTGCGGCCCAGCGCATCCCAGAACGGCGACTGGCCGTCGCCATCGGTGATGCCGGCCAGCGGCACGAAGAAGCGGTCGCCGAAACGGTGCGGCGCCAGCACGGCAAACAGCAGCCGCGCGCGCGACAGCAGCGCCGCTTCCAGGCCCGCCTGCTCCATGTTGCGCACATAGAAGCCGGACAGCTGCGAGTACGCCGTCAGCTCCGAACACAGCGTCAGCGCATGCACGCTGTGGCTGATGTTCAGGTCGCGCGAGACTTGCTGGATGACGTCGTTGCGAAAGGAAAAATAGGTGCCGTTCGAGCCGGCCGAAGCAAAGATGGCGGCCGTGCCGAAGATGGTGTTGTCGGCCAGCGATTCGAGCACGAACAGATACGATTCTTCGCTGGGGATGTCGACATGGGCGGCAAACGAGGCGATGGAGCGCTCGACGGAAGCGGCGATTTTCTCGCGCGTCTTCGGCAGGGTATGGACACCCGGCATGGTGATCGCGGCCAGCGCTTCGAGGGCTGCAATATCCGCAATTTCTACCGGACGGACAACATACATGGAGACTCCTTAATCACAGGGTAAAACCGGGCCGGCCCGCGGCAAAGGCGGCGGGCCGGTGAAGTGATGCTGCGGTGTCTGGCCGGCTTACGCCTTGAGCAGGCCGTCGATGCCGGCGCGCAGCAGGCGGCCCGCCTCGGCAATCTGTTCATCCGACACGATCAGCGCCGGCGCCAGGCGCACCACGTCCATGCCGGCGATCAAGACCATCAGGCCCTGTGCTTCGGCGGCCTTCTGGATGTCCTTGGCGCGGCCTTTCCAGGCATCGCTGACGACCAGGCCCAGCAGCAAGCCGCTGCCGCGCACCGCCGAAAATACTTGCGGGTAGTCGTTGATCAGGCCTTCGAGCATGGCGATGGTATTGACGCTGGCCTCTTTCACGCGCGCCAAAAAGGCCGGCGTGTTGATCGTTTCCAGCACTTTCAACGCCACGGTGGTGGCCAGCGGGTTGCCGCCGTAGGTGGTGCCATGGGTGCCGACGCCCAGCGTCTGCGCCAGCTCGTCGGTGGTCAGCATGGCGCCGATCGGGTAGCCGTTGCCCAGCGCCTTGGCGGCCGTCAGGATGTCCGGCGTGACGCCATAGCCCATATAGGCGAACAGCGCGCCGGTACGACCCATGCCGCACTGCACTTCGTCGAAAATCAGCAGGGCGCCGGTCTTGTCGCACAGCGCGCGCAGTTCCTTGAGGAATTCCGGATTGCCTGGCACCACGCCGCCTTCGCCTTGCACCGGCTCGACGATCACCGCGCACACATCGTCACCGATGGCGGCGCGCGCCGCTTCGATATCGTTGTAGGCGATATGGTCGATCGATGGCGGCAGCGGCTCGAAGCCTTCCGTGTATTTGGACTGGCCGCCCACGGACACCGTGAACAGTGTGCGGCCGTGGAAGGAGCTGAAGCACGAGATGATGCGCGACTTGTGCGCACCAAACTTGGTGTGCGCATATTTGCGCGCCAGTTTCAGCGCCGCTTCATTGGCTTCCGCGCCCGAGTTGCAGAAGAAGGCGCGGTCGGCAAAGGTCGCTTCCGTCAGCGCTTGCGCCAGGCGCAGCACCGGCTCGTTGGTATAGCCATTGCCCAGGTGCCACAGGGTATTGATCTGTTTGGTCAGCACTTCGACCAGTGCCGGATGGCAGTGGCCGAGGCTGTTGACGGCGATGCCGGAGGTGAAATCGAGGTAATGCTTGCCGGACTGGTCCCACAGATCGAGGCCGGCGCCGCGCACGGGTACCATGGCAGCGGGAGCGTAGGTGGGAACGAGAACCTGATCATAGGTTTCGCGGGTGACTGGACGAGCCGTTACGGTCGAATCAAGCTTGGCATTCATAGCATTCCCCATCAATATGTTAGGTACTCCCGCAGCTACGACAGCTGCGCGTGTACTGCATTATAAAAAGCGGGATGCTAAAACTCTTTTGAATCTGCGACAAGGATTTTCACAATTCATCACATCAAAAACCCGTGGCAGCCCTGATGAAATCTATCCTGGCGGCATCAGTTTGCGTTGTCGCTCTTCGCGCGGGGTATTGCCGAACAGGGTACCGAACGCGGTGGAAAAATGCGAACCCGACGAAAAGCCGCACATCAGCCCTACCTGCACGATGGAATAATGCGTATCCAACAACAGTTGCCGTGCGCGCTGCAGCCGCAGCTCCAGGTAGTAGCGCGACGGCAGGCTGCCCAGGTACTGCTTGAACAGCCGTTCCAGCTGGCGCCGCGACAGGCCGACCAGGCTGGCGATATCGTCAGTGGACAGCGGTTCCTCGATATTGGTTTCCATTAACGTCACCGCTTCCGACAGTTTCGGCTGCAGCACGCCGAAGCGCGCCTGCAGCGCCACCCGCTGGCGCTCCTCCTTGCCACGCACCTTGTCCACGCACAGCGCTTCCTTGACCAATGCCTGGGCGTCGGCGCCAAAGATGGTGTCGATCAGGGTCAGTGAAAAATCGATGCTGGCCGCGCCGCCGCAGCAGGTGACATGGGGGCCGTCGATATCGAACAGATGCGGCGTCAGGATGGCGCGCTCGGCCTTGGCCTCCGCATCGGCGTACAGCGCCCATGGCAGCGCGATGCGCACGCCGTCCATCACGCCCGCGTCGGCCAGCCACAGCACGGCTGCGCCCACCCCGCCCCAGAACGGCGCCGAGCGGCAGCGCTCGATCACGGCGCGGCACAGCTCGGCCGGCAACGGCGCTTCGGTCTCGTCGGCCACCAGCAGCGCCACATGCCAGTTGCCGCCCTGCGCCGCCACCTGTTCGGGGGTGCGGATCTCGAGCTGGAACGCTTGCGGACCCAGCGCCCGCGCGCACAGGCGCAGCGGCTGCACCAGGCCCGCCCACGTGATCGACGCGGCATCGCCGGCATGGATCAGCAGCAGGCGCAACGGTTTGTCGAGGCCGATACGGGAGAGATTGGCAAAGGACATCGGCAGATGGAGTCAGGGCAAGAGCTGGAGTGCCCACATGATACCGGAGTTCGGGGGTGCCGGAAAAAAGCCGGACAGAAGGATATAATCACGGCCTATGGGTGAACGATATTTAAAAAGTATCCGGCTGCTGGCCGAATGCATGCAAGGCTTCGAGCGCTTTTCGAGCGACTTCGTGCGCCAGTACGGCCTGACGCATGCGCAGTTCGACATTATCGCCACGCTGGGCAATACCTGCGGCATGCCCTACAAGGAACTGGGGCAGAAAACCCTGATTACCAAGGGCACGCTGACAGGCGTCATTGAACGCCTGGAACAAAAAGGACTGGTCCGGCGCGAACGCTGCCCGCACGACAAGCGCTCGTACTCGGTGCGCCTGAGCGATGAAGGCGAGCAAGTATTTCATGACGTGTTTCCCAAGCTGACAAAGCAAGGGCAACGCCTGTTTGACGGCTATACCGAAGACGATTTCGTTCGACTGGAAACCACCCTGGCGGGACTGAAACAGGCCATAGCAAACGGCCACAGCTGAAAACTCATCAAGCAAGCATCCAAAAAATATCCAAAGGAAATCAAGTTGAAAACCTCCCTGCTCGACGGCAAAAAACCCGCGCATTTCGATAAACACATCATCGGCAACCTGCTGCTCAACGCCAGCACGCCGGAACTGGTACGCCAGGAAAAACTGATCATCGGCGTGCGCAACGAAGACGGCGAAATCTACCGCCTGATCGGCGCAACCAAACACAACAGCTTCATGAACGCGGTCGAGGAACTGTTCGACCTGGGGCTGACGGACGAGCTGGAAGACAGCGATGAGCTGGTCGAAGGCTGCGATGCGATCTTTTCCGAGGTCCTGGAGTAAGGTGCAGGCGTAGGTCGGATGAGCGGCGAAGCCGCGTAATCCGACAACAGCGGAGACGCCAACAATGTTGTCGGATTACGGGCTTCGCCCTAATCCGACCTACGGCCTGTTTGCGAAAAAATCAAGTTGAAAAAGTTCCGCAAAGAAATATTGCGAGTATAATTTTTTCGATGAACAGACTCGACGCCTTTAAAAGTATCGCCGCACTCGCTGGCCGTGGCGAGCTCACTTTCCCTGCCAACGTGGACGCTTCGCTCAAGCTGCAGCAGGCGCTGGCCGATCCCGAATGCCATATCGAAGCGGCCGCCAAGCTGGTGCAGGCCGACCCGCTGCTGGCCGCGCGCACGGTGGCGATCGCCAATTCGGCTGCCTTCAACCGCTCCGGCATCGAAATTACCAGCGTGCGCAATGCCGTGCAGCGCCTTGGCGTGCGCACCTTGCAATCGGTGGTGGCCTCCCTGATCGTGCGCCAGCTGGGCAGCACGATTACCGACCCGGTGCTGCAAGCGAAAGCCGCCCAGCTGTGGGAGCATACGGCCCACGTGGCGGCGCTGTCGCAGGTGATCGCGCGGCGCGTGACCCGTGTCGATGCCGACACCGCCCTGTTTTCCGGCATCATGCATGAAGTGGGCGGCTTTTATCTGCTGTCGCGCGCGGCCGAATTTCCGGGCCTGCTCGATGGCGAACCGCAGGAATGGATCGAACATGGCGAGCAGGCGATCGGCCATGGCGTGCTGTCCAAGCTGAAAGTACCGGAGGCGGTCATGAATGCCATCGGCTCGCTGTGGGAAGGCCTGCGCGCAATTCCCCCCGAATCGCTGGGCGACACCCTGCTGCTGGCCAACGACCTGGCGCCGGTGGCGTCACCGCTCAATGAAAGCCCGGCTGCGATTGCGGTGCGCAACGCCCGCGCTGCGCGCAGCATCGACTGCCTGATCGGCGACCAGGAAACGCTGTCGAGCATCCTGGCCGATGCCGACGAGGAAGTGCAGTCGCTGCTGCACGTGCTGGTTCACTGATCTTTCTTGACCGGCGCCACTGGCGCCGGTACTGCCTTGGCGGTCTCGACAATCAATACATGTTTGTCCACCGCCGGCGTGCGCTGCCGCTGTTGCACCACTTGCGTGGCGACGGCCTTGGTACTGAGCAGGGGTTTGGGATGGCGTGGAAAGAACATGGCATTCCTTGTCGTGGTCGAATGCTGCCCAGATGCAGGCACTTGTCAACTTTTCAAGCAGCAAAAAAAAAGCCCGCTCGAAAGCGGGCAAAGTCCAAAGCTAGGGATGTCCTGAAAGAGACAGTTCCATCTTAGGCGCGGGCTTGGGTGCGCTCCGTGCGCTGCCTCACTTAAAGCAACAGTATCGTCTCACCACAGCGGATTGGTCTCCTGCCACGCCGGCAGCTGCTGCACGCGCGCGAACCAGGCTTGCAGATGGTCGTACTGTGCCAGCGGCAATGCGACCTTGTCGCTGTACATCATCGGTGCGGCCAGCGCGAAGTCGGCCAGAGTCAGGCTGTCGCCGCAGACCCAGCTGCGTCCGGCCAGGTGATTGTCCAGCACGAAGGCGCATTCGGCCAGTTCGCGTTCGCCGCGCGCCACCTCCAGCGGATCGGCGTCGCCGCAGCCCGTCATGCCCTTCCATGCCCGTTCCCAGGTCAACACGGCAATCGCGGGCGCGAAATGCTGCGCACACCAGAACATCCAGCGGTCGACATCGGCGCGCGCCTGGGCCGCTTCCGGGTACAGGGTCTGGCCCGGCGCCTTGCCGGCCAGGTAGTGCATGATGGCGCACGATTCCCACAGCAAAAAGGTGCCGTCGGCCAGCACCGGCACCTTGACGTTGGGATTGAGTTCGCCCAGGCGGCGGCGGTCGTCCATGTTCATCAGGTCGACCTCGGCCAGTTCCACCGGCAGGTCGAGGTGGATCGCCGTCATCAGGGTGCGGCGGGCATTGGACGACATGGGGTTGTGATACAGGCGCATGGTGGACACTCCGGTCAGTGAAGAAGTCACCATGGTACGAGCGGGCACTGACAGTTTTTGTCAGTAGCCCACACTATGTTTCAGGGTCGATATCGTACATCTTGCGCCACACTGTCAGCAGTTCATGCCGGCGCCGGGTGTAGCGCTCGCCACTGTCCACACTGGCGATGCGGTCGATGCGGAAATGGCGGTAGTCGCGGCGCAGTTCGCACCAGGCCGCCAGCAGGCGCTTGCCCTCGAAATAGGCCAGCGCAAACGGCCACACGGTACGTGCCGTGACGCTGCCGTGCTCGTCCTGATAGCCCAGGGTGAGCTTGCATTCATGGCGGATCGCCTCGCGCACCGGCTGCACGAAGCGGTCGGCCGGGGCACCGCCATGGGCCGCCGGTCCCAGCGGCACCCACAGGCTGGTCTCGGCCATGCTGTCGCGCAAGTCGCGCGGCGAAGCGGCGGCGATCTTGGCCAGCGCATTGCTGGCCGCCTGCGACAGCGCCGCATCGCCCTGGCGGCGCACCCAGCGCGCGCCCAGCACCAGCGCTTCAAGCTCGTCCGCATCGAACATCAGGGGTGGCAAGAAGGCGCCGCGGCGCAGCACATAGCCGATGCCGGCCTCGCCCTGCAGCGGCGCGCCCAGTTCGGCCAGGGTCTGGATATCGCGGTAGATGGTGCGTTCGGAAACATTCAGCTGCTGCGCCAGCTGCGCCGCCGTGACCGGCACCCGTTTTGCGCGCATGGCGTCCATCAGCAAGATCAAACGGCTGCTGCGGCTCATGGTAGGTACTCCCAAAAAAAACGGCCACCCTGCGGTGACCGTTCTGGCAAATCAAGATTGAAGGCTTACACCACGGCGCCGTCGGTTTCGTCTTTTTCCTTGACCGGCTTGATCAGGTCTTCGCGCTTGACGCCCAGCCACATGGCGATCGCGGCGGCCACGAATACGGACGAATAAATACCGAAGCAGATACCGATGGTCAGCGCGATGGCGAAATGGTGCAGGGTCTGGCCGCCGAAGAACAGCATCGACAGCACCATCATCTGGGTACAGCCGTGGGTGATGATGGTACGCGAGATGGTACTGGTGATCGCGTTGTCAATCACTTCATGCACCGACGCCTTGCGCTGCTTGCGGAAGTTTTCGCGGATACGGTCAAAGATCACCACCGATTCATTGACGGAGTAGCCGAGCACGGCCAGGATCGCCGCCAGTACCGTCAGCGAGAATTCCCACTGGAAGAAGGCGAAGAAGCCCAGGATGATCACCACGTCGTGCAGGTTGGCGACGATGGCCGACACCGCGTACTTCCATTCGAAGCGGATCGCCAGGTAGATCATGACGCCGATAATTACCATCACCAGCGCGTTCAGGCCGTTCTGCGCCAGTTCCTCGCCCACTTGCGGGCCGACGAATTCAACCTTTTGCATCACCAGCGCTTCACTGCCGGCCGCATCCACGCAGGCGCTTTTCAGCACATGCTCGCCTTTTTCGGTGACGGTGTCGATGGCCTTGGTGCTGCCCTGCTCGACCTTGCACAGCGTTTCGAACACGCGCAGCGAGGTATTGGCGGCGGACACGCCTTTTTCCACCGGCAGGCGGATCATCACGTCGCGCGCCGTGTCGAAGCTGGTCACGCCCGGCTCTTCATAGCCCATCTTGATCAAGGTCTGGCGAATGCCTTCCAGGTTGGCCGCTTTCGGGTACTTGACCTCCATCACCGTGCCGCCCTTGAATTCGACCGACAGGTGCAAGCCCTTGTGCACCAGGAAGAACACGGCAGCCACAAATGTCAGGGCCGAAATCACGTTGAAAATCAACGCATGGCGCATGAAGGGAATATCTTTTTTGATCCGGAAAAATTCCATGAAATCCTCTGAGTTCTATTCTGTGCGTCCGGCGGCTGGGCCACCGGACGCTTTCGCTATGACGCTATTGGCAGGATGGGCTGGCTTATTTGCTCAGGCCTGGTACCCAGACCGTGCCGATCGACAGCGTGGTCAGCTTTTTCTTGCGGCCATACCAGAGGTTGACCACGCCGCGCGACACGAACACGGCCGAGAACATCGAGGTCAGGATGCCCAGGCAGTGCACCACGGCAAAGCCGCGCACGGGACCGCTGCCGAAGGCCAGCAGCGCCACGCCGACGATCAGGGTGGTGACGTTCGAGTCCAGGATGGTGGCCCAGGCGCGGTCGAAGCCGGCGGCAATCGCCGCCTGCGGCGTACTGCCGGCACGCAGCTCTTCACGGATACGTTCATTGATCAGCACGTTGGCGTCAATCGCCATGCCCAGCGCCAGCGCAATTGCGGCAATACCAGGCAAGGTCAGGGTGATCTGGATCATCGACAGCAGGGCGATCAGCAGCAGCAGGTTGCAGGCCAGGGCCAGCACGCTGAAGGCGCCGAACATCATGTAATAGGCGATCATGAAGATGGCGATCGCGAGGAAGCCGTACATGGTCGAATGCAGGCCCTTGGCGATGTTTTCCGCGCCCAGTTGCGGTCCGATCGTGCGTTCTTCGATCACCGTCATCGGCGCCGACAGGGCGCCCGAGCGCAGCAGCAGCGACAGTTCGTTGGCGTTCTCCGCGCCGCCCATGCCGGTAATCTGGAAGCGCGAACCGAGTTCCTGCTGGATGGTGGCAACCGACAGGACTTCCGGCTTGCCTTTTTCGAACAGCACGATGGCCATGCGCTTGCCCACGCGTTCACGGGTCGCTTCACGCATCTTGCGGCCACCGTCGCCGTTCAGGTCGATCGAGACGGCTGCCTGCTGGTTCTGGTCGAAGCTGGCGGTGGCGCTGGAGATATAGTCGCCGGTCAGGATCACGTCTTTCGACAGCACCACGGGTACGCCTTTGCCGACGGTGAACAGTTCGGAGTTGAATGGAATCGCGCTCGACATTTCGGTGCCCGGCACGATGGTTTCGTCGACCAGGCGCACTTCCAGGGTGGCGGTGCGGCCGATGATGGCTTTCGCGCGGGCCACGTCCTGCACGCCAGGCAGTTGCACCACGATGCGGTCAGGACCTTGCTGCTGGATCAGCGGCTCGGCCACGCCCAGCTCGTTGACGCGCTTGGACAGGGTGGAGATATTCTGTTTCACGCCTTCGTCGACGGTCGCTTTCAGGGCGGCCGGTTTCAGGGTCACCACCAGTTTCAGGTCGCTGCCGCTGCCGGTGTCGGCAAACGCCAGTTCGCTCATCTGGTCGGACAGGGTATTTTTGGCCTTCAGGCGCGTATCGGCGTCGCGGAAGTTGATTTCAATGCTGTCGCCCACGCGGTCGATGCCGGCATGGCGGATATTCTTGTCACGCAGTATGCTGCGCGCGGCGGACTGGATGCCCTGCACCTTTTTGGTCAGCACGGCTTTCGCGTCGACCTGCATCAGGAAGTGCACGCCACCGCGCAAGTCCAGGCCCAGGAACATCGGCAGGGCATGGATTTTTTGCAGCCAGTGCGGCGTATTGGCCTGCAGGTTGACCGTCACCACATAGGTCGGGTCGGTCGGATCCGTGTTCAGATCCTTTTCCAGCACCAGCTTGGCCTTGAACTGGGTATCGGGATCGGCAAAGCGCACGCGCACGGAGGCGAGATTGCCGACGCCGTCATAGGTGATGGCCTCGGACTTGACGTTCTCTTTCGTCAACACCTGCTCGACTTGCGTCATCAGCTCGCTGGTCACCTTGACGGTAGACTTGCCGCTGGTTACCTGCAACGCCGGTGATTCACCGAAATAATTGGGCACCGTATAAAGTATGCCCAGCAATAAGGCGACGGCGATGAGTATGTATTTCCAGACAGGGTAGCGATTCATATTGATTCAGCGTTCAGTGTTGAGCGTCGGAGGCGTCGGAGGCATCAAAGGGGCGGCGGGTGGCCACCCCGGAGCAGGATTACAGCGCCTTCAGGGTGCCTTTGGGCAGCAAGGTGGTGATGGAGCTCTTTTGCACCGTGATTTCGGTGTTGGTGGCCACTTCGATGGTGACGTAAGCGTCCACTACCTTGACAACGCGGCCAAGCATGCCACCGGCGGTGACGACTTCGTCACCCTTGGCCAGCGCATCCATCATTGCCCGCTGTTCTTTGGCGCGTTTTTGCTGTGGACGGATCATCAGGAAATACATGACCACGAACATCAATACCAGTGGCAAAAAGCTGGTCAGGTTGCCGCCGAGGCCCATGGCATCGGTAGGGGCGGCGTAAGCGTTGGAAATGAAAAACACGGTGACTCCAGTTCTAATCAGTTTGGAAAAATAGCGCTGTATTCTAGCATCGGCTGTCGTCTGCCCTGCCCAAATGCAGGCATGGCAGCTTCAAATGGGGCTAAAAAAGCATTATGCAATGCTTTCCCGCCCCCACCAAGCGGCAAGACAGAAAACATACGGCCTGGCCGATGTTGCCGTTGCTCTAAGGATTTCTTAAGCTCCGCGTGCCCGTTCCGCATGGAACTGCAGCGTAAATGCATGGAAACGGTCTTCATCGAGCGCTTCGCGCATCTGGCGCATCAGGTCCAGGTAGTAATGCAGGTTGTGGATGGTGTTCAGGCGCGCGCCGAGGATTTCCTTCGAGCGGTGCAGGTGATGCAGATAGGCGCGCGAAAAATTGCGGCAGGCGTAGCAGCTGCAGGTCTCGTCGAGTGGCGCCTGGTCTTCCTTGTACTTGGCGTTCTTGATCTTGATGTCGCCAAAGCGCGTAAACAGCCAGCCATTCCTCGCATTGCGGGTCGGCATCACGCAGTCGAACATGTCGATGCCGTTCGACACGCCAGCCACCAGGTCTTCCGGCGTGCCGACACCCATCAGGTAGTGCGGCTTGTTGGCCGGCAGGCGCGGGCCGACGTGGGCCAGCATGCGCATCATGTCTTCCTTCGGCTCGCCGACCGACAGGCCGCCGATGGCAATGCCGGGGAAATCGATCTCTTCGAGCTTGGCCAGCGACTCGTCGCGCAGCATTTCGAACATGCCGCCCTGCACGATGCCGAACAGCGCATTCGGGTTTTCGCCGCGGTGGAACTCGTCCTTCGAGCGCTGCGCCCAGCGCAGCGACATGCGCATCGACTTGGCCGCTTCTTCCAGCGTGGCCGGGCGACCCTGGATTTCATACGGCGTGCATTCGTCGAACTGCATCACGATGTCGGAATTCAAGACGCGCTGCACCTGCATCGACACTTCCGGCGACAGGAACAGCTTGTCGCCGTTGATGGGCGAATTGAAATGCACGCCCTCTTCCGTGATCTTGCGCATGGCGCCCAGCGAGAACACCTGGAAACCGCCCGAGTCGGTCAGGATCGGCTTGTTCCAGCCCATGAAGCCGTGCAGGCCACCGAATTTTTCCATCACGGTGTTGCCAGGACGCAACCACAGGTGGAACGTATTGCCCAAAATAATCTGTGCATCGATCTCGTTCAGTTCCAGCGGCGACATCGCCTTGACGGAACCGTAGGTGCCCACCGGCATGAAGATCGGCGTCTGCACGACGCCATGGTTCAGTTTCAAGGTGCCGCGGCGTGCCTTGGTCAAGCCGCTCGTGTCGGTCTTGAGTAAAGTAAATTCCAGCATGTCAGTCTTTCACGGAAGGGGTGATATTCAACGGAGCGCGCGATTGCGTGGTGAGCAGCATCGCGTCGCCATAGCTGAAGAAACGGTAGTTCTGGGCGATCGCATGCGCATACGCGGTACGGATCGGCTGATAGCCGGCAAACGCCGACACCAGCATCAGCAGAGTGGACTTGGGCAAATGGAAATTGGTAATCAGGCGCGTGACGGTCTTGAACTGATAGCCGGGCGTGATGAACAGGGCCGTATCGGCACTGCCCGCTTCCAGTTGGCCGCTTTGCGAGGCCGATTCCAGCGCGCGCAGGCTGGTGGTGCCGACCGCCACCACGTCGCGCCCGGCTTGCTGCGCTGCGCGCACGGCGTCCACGGTTTCCTGCGGCATGGTGTACCACTCGGTATGCATCTTGTGTTCGGCCAGCACCTCGGTGCGCACGGGCTGGAAGGTGCCGGCACCCACGTGCAGGGTCACATAGGCGAAGTGGACGCCTTTTGCCTTCAGCTGGTCGAGCAGGGCCTGGTCGAAATGCAGGCCGGCGGTGGGCGCGGCAACGGCGCCCGGCACCTTGTTGAAGACCGTCTGGTAGCGCGTTTCGTCGAACTCGTCGGCATCGTGCTCGATATACGGCGGCAGCGGCAGGCGGCCGTGCGCTTCGATCAGCTCGAACACGTCGGCTTCGAAGTGCAGGGTGAAAAATTCGCCGGCGCGCTGGCCGACCGTGACGTCAAAGGCGTCGGCCAGGCGGATGCGGCAGCCCGGTGGCGGCGACTTCGAGGCGCGCACCTGGGCCAGCACGGTGCGCTCATCGAGCACGCGCTCGACCAGCGCCTCGATCTTGCCGCCGCTTTCCTTGACGCCGAAGAAACGCGCCTTCAATACGCGCGTATCGTTCATCACCAGCAGGTCGCCCGCCTGCAGCAGGTTGACGATATCGGCAAAGCTGCGGTCAAACAGGGTGTCGCCGTCCAGGTGCAACAGGCGCGACGCGCTGCGTTCGGCCAGGGGAGTTTGCGCAATATTTTCTTGCGGCAAATTGAAATCGAAATCGGAAAGCGAATACATGCGTTTTGCTTGAAAAGTACGTCAACTATGATTAGGAGTGCGCAATGCGGCGTGTGGCACTATACTGTGCGCCCATACAGGCATTACAATAATCCGCCGCAATATTGTTTCTGCGGTATGCACAGGGTGTGCCGGACAACCCTCTATTTTACGCTAGCGGCAACAAAACATCCTATATGCCTGATTTCACGTCCGCAACGCCAGATCTGCCGCCTGCGCCCAAGCCTGCCCAGAAGCCCAAAGCCGTCAAGAAAGTGGTCAGCACGGAAACGAAGCTGGCGCGGCTGGGCCTGCGCACCGATATGGACCTGGTGCTGCACCTGCCGATGCGCTACGAGGACGAGACCAAGGTGTACACCATACGCGACGCCTGTCTGCGCGGCGGCGAATCGTGGCAGGTCGAAGGCGTGGTCACCAAATGCGAAGTGAGCTTCAAGCCGCGCAAGCAGCTGCTGGTCACCATCGCCGACGAGACGGGCGATTTACTGCTGCGCTTCATGAACTTCTACGGCAGCCAGGTCAAGCAGCTGGCCGAAGGCACGCGGGTGCGCGCGCGCGCCGAACTCAAGCATGGATTCTTTGGCGCCGAGATGGTGCATCCGGTCTACAAGGTCGTCAACGAGGGCGCGCCGCTGCCCACGGCCCTGACGCCCGTGTATCCGTCCGGCGAAGGGCTGTCGCAGCATGTGCTGCGCCGGGCAATCAGCGATGCGATGAAGCGCATCGACTGGACCGATACCCTGCCCGACTCGCTGCTGCGCCAGATGCAGCTCGCGCCCTTCCAGTCCTGCGTGCGCCTGCTGCATTATCCGCCGCAGCAGATCGACGAGAGCGCGCTGATGGACCGCTCGCATCCGGCCTGGGTGCGCATGAAGTTCGATGAGCTGCTGGCGCAACAGCTGTCGCTCAAACGCGCCCAATACGCGCGCCGCTCGAAGGGCGCCGCCGCCCTGCCCTTTGTCGGCAGCCTGTCGATGGCGTTTCAGGCCGCGCTGCCGTTCAAGCTGACGGGCGCGCAGGCGCGCGTGCTCGATGAAATCCGCGCCGACCTGCGCCAGCCATATCCGATGCAGCGATTGCTGCAGGGCGATGTCGGCAGCGGCAAGACGGTGGTGGCGGCGCTGTCCGCCACGCAGGCGATCGACAGCGGCTACCAGGCCGCATTGATGGCACCGACCGAGATCCTGGCCGAGCAGCACTTCCGCAAGATCGCCGCCTGGATGGAGCCGCTGGGCGTGAAAGTGGCCTGGCTGACGGGCAGCCTGAAGAAAAAGGAAAAGACGGCCTCGCTGGCCCTGATCGAATCGGGCGAAGCGCAGCTGGTGATCGGCACGCATGCGCTGATCCAGGATAACGTGCAGTTTGCGAAACTGGGCCTGGTGATCGTCGATGAGCAGCACCGCTTCGGCGTCGGCCAGCGCCTGACCCTGCGCAACAAGGGCGACAGCGCGGCCGTGCCGCACCAGCTGATGATGTCGGCCACGCCGATTCCGCGCACGCTGGCCATGACTTATTATGCCGACCTGGAAGTGTCGGTGATCGACGAGCTGCCGCCCGGCCGCAGCCCGATCGTCACGCGCGCCATCGACCAGAACCGGCGCGACGAAGTGATCGCCCGCGTGTATGCGGCCGCGCTCGAAGGCCGGCAGGTGTACTGGGTCTGCCCGCTGATCGAGGAGTCGGAAGCGCTGCAGCTGCAAACGGCCACCGACACCTACATGATGCTGGCCGAAGCGCTGCCCGCGCTGCAGGTGGGGCTGGTGCACGGCCGCCTGAAGCCGGCCGAAAAGCAGGAAGTGATGGACGCGTTTATCGCCGGCCAGCTGCACGTGCTGGTGGCCACCACCGTGATCGAGGTGGGCGTTGACGTGCCCAACGCCTCGCTGATGGTGATCGAGCATGCCGAGCGCTTCGGCCTGTCGCAGCTGCACCAGCTGCGCGGGCGCGTCGGCCGCGGCTCGGCCGCCAGCGTCTGCCTGCTGCTGTACCAAGGCCCGCTGGGCGGCGTGGCGCGCCAGCGTTTGATGACCATGCGCGAAACCACCGACGGCTTTGAAATCGCCCGCCGCGACCTGGAAATCCGCGGCCCCGGCGAATTCCTCGGCGCGCGCCAGTCCGGCCAGGCCATGCTGCGCTTTGCCGACCTGGAAACGGATCAATGGCTGGTGGACCAGGCGCGCGACGTGGCGCACGACCTGCTGCACGCCACCGATCCTGTCAGCATCGCCACCGTGGAAGCCCACCTGGCGCGCTGGCTGGGCAACAAGGAAGAATTCCTCAAGGTGTAGGCCGTAGGTCGGATTAGCGCAGCGTAATCCGACAACTGTGTTGACATCATTCGCTCCCCACCCCCACCCTCTCCAAAAACTCCCCACCCCAATCCGCTCTATAAATCCCCCGCGCCACATACCGGTGAAAACTGGAATACGGCCAGTCAACGACGCTGTCAACCAGCCCGTGCCTGACCGGATTGAAATGGATAGAGTCGACGTGATGTTCAACATCGCGTTCATCGCGCAGCACATGCTCCCAGTACCGCTGCTGCCAGATATTCCTGATTTCGGCATGCTTGCCGAACCACGTTTTGATGAGCCGCCAGCGCGTCATGAAATCGGCATCGCCATCGGGCAGGGTCCAGATGCAGTGCAGGTGATCGGGCAGGATGACGATGGCGTCGATATCGAACGGGCGCGCTTTGCGTACCGCTCGAAACGACTCGCGCAGAAGGGCGACGGCAGTTGCCGAAGCAAAAACGGGCCGGCGATGCGACGTCACCACCGTAAAGAAAAAGCTGCCGCCTGGCTGGAAGGAGCGTCGGTATCGCATGGGTTCGGGTGTTGTCGGGTGTTGTCGGATTACGGCCTTTGGCCTAATCCGACCTACGCGAATATGACGGGTAGGTCGGGTAGGTCGGATTAGCGTAGCGTAATCCGACGTTCAGCATAATCCGACTTTGCAGCATGCCATTTGTGGCCCGACAATCTACATGCACATCCAGAACCGGTTCGCCAGGTCGAGCATGAAGTCCGGCCGCAGATACGCCATGAATACAAACGCCAGCACCACGGCGCCAGCCAATCTCCACAGCCACATGCGCCGCGTGGCCATCAGGCCGCCACCGCGCGCCGGGCGGCGCGTTCGTCGATCGGCAGGTTGATCAGCGCGGCCAGCAGGCCCAGGCCGATGGTGATGAGCCACACCGCGTTGTAATTGCCCGTGCGCTCGTACAAAAAGCCACCCAGCCACGCCCCCAGGAAGCTGCCCACCTGGTGCGAGAAGAACACCATCCCGGCCAGCATCGACAGATGGCGCACGCCGAAGATGCCGGCGATGATGCCGTTCGTCAGCGGCACGGTCGACAGCCACAGTACGCCCATGCCGGCGGCAAAAATGTATACCGACCATGCCGACAGGGGTGCGACCAGGAACAGGGCGATGACGGCCGCGCGCGCCAGATAGATGGCGGCCAGCAGGTGGCGCTTGGCGAATTTGCCACCCAGCTTGCCCGCGTAATACGAGCCGAAGATATTGAACAGGCCAATCAGCGCCAGCGCCGTCACCGCGATATTCGGATTGATCAGGCCATGGTCTTTCAGGTATGCCGGCAGGTGCACGCCGATAAACACCAGCTGGAAGCCGCACACGAAATAGCCGGCCAGCAGCAGCCAGAACGAGCGGTTGCCGATCGCTTCGCCGAACGCCTCGCCCACGCTTTGCTGCGCGCCGCCGCCATGACTGACGGGCGGCTCGCGCAGGCAGAACGCCATCGGGATCATGGCCGCCACCACCAGCGCGGCCAGCGTATAGAAGGCGTTCTGCCAGCCGATGGCGGAGATCAGTTGCTGCTCGATCGGCATCATCAGGAACTGGCCGAACGAGCCTGCCGCCGACGAAATGCCGAAGGCCCACGAGCGCTGCTCGGGCGGCGCGCTGCGTCCGATAATGCCGCTGATGGCGCCAAACGCGGTGCAGGCCAGCGCCAGGCCGATCAACACGCCCGAGCCGATAATGAACAGTGTCGGCTCGGTCACCACCGCCATCCACACCAGGCCGGCCATATAGCTGATGGAACCGAGTATGACGACGCGCATGGTACCGAAGCGGTCGGCCGCCATGCCGGCAAACGGGCCGAACACGCCCCACATCAGGTTCTGCATGGCCAGCGCCAGCGAGTAGGTTTCGCGCGTCCAGCCATTCGCTTGCGAGATCGGCTGCATCCAGAAACCCAGGCCATGGCGCACGCCCATCGCCAGCGTCAAGACGACACCGCTGGCGATCAGGACGGTTTTCAGGCTGGGACGCGAAGCGGCAGTCATGCCGCCACGCTGCGGTCGGCGTCATACACCAGGCCCACCTGCGCGCGCATGGTGTCGAGCACCGCCATCAGGTCCAGTGTTTCCGCATGCGGCATCAAGGGGCTTTCCAGCAGGCCGGCGCGGATGCAGCGCATCGCTTCCATCGCCTCGTGCGTGTAGCCGTTGCCGAGGTATGGCGCGGCCACCACGCGGCGCTCGCCATGCATCGGTTCGACAATCAGGTGATCGGGCTTGTAGAAGCGGCCCGGCAGGCGGATGCGGCCCAGGGTGCCGGTAATCGTCAGTTCCGTTGGGCTCAAGGCACGCATGGTGCAGGCGCACGATGAACTGCCGCCGCCCTGGTGCAGCAGCGAAAACACGGCCTGCTCGTCGACGCCGGTCGGGCCCATTTCGGCCAGGGTCTGCACCTGCGTCACCGGCCCCAGAAAGAAGGCGGCCATCGACAGCGGATAGATGCCGATGTCGAGCAGCGCGCCGCCCCCCAGCGCAGGATTGAGCAGCCGGTGTTCAGGCGGGAAATCGGCGATAAAGCCGATATCGGCTTGCAGCTGCTGCAGCGTGCCGATCGCGCCGCTGGCGATCAGGCGCCGCGCTTCCTGCACGGCAGGCAGGAAACGGCTCCACATGGCTTCCATCAAAAACAGCTGCTTTTCATGCGCCAGCTTGACGACGGTTTGAGCCTCGCGCGCGTTCATGGTGAACGGTTTTTCGCACAGCACGTGCTTGCCGGCGGCCAGGCACATCAGAGCGTTGTCGGCATGCAGCGTGTGCGGCGTGGCGATATACACGACATCGACACCGGCGTCATCGGCCAGCGCCTGGTACGAGGCATGACAGCGTTCAATAGCGAACTGCGCGCCGAATCGTTCGGCACTCTCACGCGTGCGCGAGGCGACCGCCACCAGCTGGGCGCCGGGCACATCGCGCAAGGCCGTCGCCATCGCCTGGGCGATCTTGCCGGTACCGAGTATGCCCCACCGAATTACCTTGTCCATGCGTCTGTCTCCATGCGCCGCTGCTGCGGCTTGTCAGTTGTCGTTTGACGGCTTGCGCTTTGGCCGGAACACCGCCGTGTCATCGTAAAACGCCTGGTCCTGCTGCTCGCTCCAGCCGGGAATGCCCAGCACCGGCAGCGGCGTGAAGTCGGCCGTGGTCAAGCCCTGCCGCGCCAGGTCGTCTGCCACCTGCTGGTCGAGCCAGGCGCGCCGCGCCATCTCGTCCCGCGCAAAATAGGCGTCGCCGGCAAACACCACGCGCGTATGCGCCGTGATGGCCTTGTAGGGTGCCACCAGTTTTTCCATCAGCGCGTGGCCGAACAGCCACACGTCGGCGTCGCCGCCGGGACTGAACTTGTCGCGCTGTTCGACAAACACGCTGTGCCAGTCATGGCCGCGCAGCGCCGCTTCCAGCGCGCGCCCGCTGTCGCTGTCGCGCAGCACCAGCAGCGCCGAATTTTCATCGAAAATCGTGGCGCCGTCGCGCGCGGGGCCGCGCGATTTTCCCACGCCCGACAGCGCGATCTGCGCCGCCTGCAGCGCATTCAACTGCCGCTTGATGCGCGGGAAGGTCAGCCACACCAGCGCATTGAAAAAGTCGTGCAGGTTGTCGCGCGTGGGCACGCCGCCGGTGGCGCCGATGAACTCTTCATACGCCACGCCCTCGGGCAGGTCGGCCTGCGGCACGAAACCCAGCGGCAGGCCGGACGGATTGCGCAAGTCCAGCGCGCGCGCCTGCAGGTTCAGCGCTTCGATCACCGTATGGCGCTGCAGATCCAGCCGTCCCCGCGCCGGCAGCACCGTGGCATACCAGGGGCGGGTCCAGTCTATCGATGGCAGCATCGGTGCTTACACCATCTTCCAGTTGATCTGCTCGCCGGCATTGAGCGGAACCACATGGCTGTCGCCCAGCGGCAGCGAGTCCGGCAGGGTCCAGCTTTCGCGTTTCAGGGTAATGGTGCCGGTATTGCGCGGCAGGCCGTAGAAAGCCGGGCCGTGGAAACTGGCAAACGCTTCCAGCTTGTCGAGCGCGCCGGCGCGTTCGAACGCTTCGGCATACAGCTCCATCGCGTGCAGGGCCGTATAGCAGCCGGCGCAGCCGCAGGCCGCTTCCTTGGCGCCCTGCGCATGCGGCGCCGAGTCGGTACCGAGGAAGAAGCGCTCGTCGCCGCTGGCGGCCGCCGTCATCAGGGCCAGGCGGTGTTCTTCGCGTTTCAGGATCGGCAGGCAGTAGTAGTGCGGGCGGATGCCGCCCTTGAATATCTCGTTGCGGTTGTACAGCAGGTGGTGCGCGGTGATGGTGGCGGCGATCGGGCCTTCCGCTTCGGCCACGTACTGCGCCGCATCCTTGGTGGTGATGTGTTCGAACACCACGGACAAAGCCGGGAAGCTGCTGCGCAGCGGGCGCATCACGCGTTCGATAAAGACGGCTTCGCGGTCGAAAATATCGATCTCGGGATCGGTCACTTCGCCGTGCACCAGGAAGGGCATGCCCACTTCCTGCATTACTTCGAGCACCTTGTAGCAGTTCTTCAGGTCGGTCACGCCCAGGTCGGAATTGGTGGTGGCGCCGGCCGGATACAGTTTCACGGCCTGCACGATGCCGCTGTCCTGCGCGCGGCGGATTTCGTCGGGCGAGGTGTTGTTCGTCAGGTACAGCACCATCAGCGGATCGAACTTCACGCCGGCCGGCACGGCGGCCAGGATGCGCTCGCGGTAGGCGCTGGCATCGGCCGTGGTGGTGACCGGCGGCTTCAGGTTCGGCATGACGATGGCGCGGCCGAACTGGCGCGCGCTGTGCGGCAGCACGCTGGCCATGGTGGCGCCATCGCGCAGGTGCAGGTGCCAGTCATCCGGGCGGGTGATGGTAATCGAGGAAGGAACGGCGCTTGGGGTCTGATCGGGTGTGGACATGGCGGCTGCTTTCGGGCGGTCATTGCGGATGCCGCCATTTTACCAGCCGCCAGGCTGTCTTTGCGGCCTGGCGGCCCGAGGCAAAGCGGGTGCAGGCCTGCCGCCAACGCAAAAACGGCCGGTGGAGGCCGGCCATTTCTCATGGGAAAAGCAAAAACTTAGTGAATGATTTTCGCCAGGAAATCGCGCGCGCGGTCCGAGCGCGTGGTGGTAAAGAATTCGTCCTTGCTGCAGTCTTCGATGATCTTGCCCTGGTCCATGAAGACGATGCGGTTGGCCACGCGCTTGGCGAAGCCCATCTCGTGCGTGACGACCATCATCGTCATGCCTTCCTGCGCCAGGCCCACCATCACGTCGAGCACTTCGTTGATCATTTCCGGATCGAGCGCCGAGGTCGGCTCATCGAACAGCATGGCGATCGGGTCCATCGACAGCGCGCGGGCGATCGCCACGCGCTGCTGCTGGCCGCCCGACAGCTGGCCGGGGAACTTGTCCTGCTGCGACAGCAGGCCCACGCGGTCCAGGTATTTCAGGCCCTTGGCATTGGCCTCGTCGGCGCTGCGGCCCAGCACCTTGATCTGGCCGATGGTCAGGTTTTCGCGGATGGTCAGGTGCGGAAAAAGCTCGAAATTCTGGAACACCATGCCGATGCGCGCGCGCAGTTTCGACAGATTCGTCTTCGGATCGTTGACGGCGATATTGTCGACGATAATCTGTCCCTGCTGTATCGGTTCGAGGCCGTTGACGGTCTTGATCAGGGTCGACTTGCCCGAACCCGACGGGCCGCAGATAACCATCACGTCGCCTTTCGACACTTCGGTACTGCAGTCGGTCAGTACCTGGAATTGGCCATACCATTTGCTTACATTTTTCAGTTCGATCATATTTTCTTTCTGATTGCGTCAGCGCCGGGCTGCCAGGATTAACGGATGATGGCGACGCGCTTTTGCAGGCGTTTCACCAGGAACGACAAGGCGTAGCACAGCACGAAATACACGACGGCCACGAACACATACATTTCCACCAGGCGACCATCGCGCTGGGCGATTTTCGAGGCGGCGCCAACGAAATCGGGGATCGACAGCACATACACCAGCGACACGTCCTGGAACAGCACGATGGTCTGCGTCAGCAGCACCGGGATCATGTTGCGGAAGGCCTGCGGCAGCACGATATTGGCCATGGTCTGCCAGTAATTCATGCCCAGCGCCTGGCCGGCCCATACCTGGCCGCGCGGAATCGACTGTATGCCGCTGCGCATGATCTCGCAATAGTAGGCCGCCTCGAACATGATAAAGGTGATCAGGGCGGACGAAAACGCGCCCACCTTGACAGGTTCATCGGCGCCGATGATCCAGGCGGCGATATACGGTACCAAAAAATAAAACCAGAAGATCACCAGCACCAGCGGGATCGAGCGGATCAGGTTGACATAGCTGGACGCCACGCCCGACAGAATACGGCTGCTGGACAGGCGCATCAGCGCCAGCAGGGTACCCAGCACGATGCCGCCGACCATCGCCAGCGCCGTCAGCTTGAGGGTAAACACCATGCCGACCTGGAACAGGTAGACCCAGGAACGCGAGATGACATCGAAGTCGAAATTGCCGAACATATCAGTGTCCTCCCGCCTTGGAACCGGCAACGATAAAGCCGGGGATACGGATCTTTCTCTCGATCAGCGCCATCAGGATCACCACCAGCAGGTTGACGGCGATATAGATGATGGTGGCGGCCGAGAACGCCTCGAACACCTGGAACGAAAACTCCTGGATGGCGCGCGCGCTGGCCGTCAGTTCCACCAGGCCGATGGTCAGTGCGACCGAGCTGTTCTTGATGATGTTCAAGAATTCGCTGGTCAGCGGCGGCATGATCACGCGCGCGGCCATCGGCAGCAGGATGAAACGGTAGGTTTGCGGCAGGGTCAGGCCCAGCGCCGTGCCGGCCAGTTTCTGTCCGCGCGGCAGCGCTTCGATGCCGGTGGTAACTTGCACCGCCACCCGCGAAGAGGTAAAGAAGCCCAGGCACAGCACGGCCGTGACGAACGGCGCATTGGGCAGCGACTTGACCCAGGCGCCGAGTTCCGCCGGCAGCAGTTCCGGCATCACGAAATACCACAGGAACATCTGCACCAGCAGCGGCACGTTGCGAAACAGTTCGACGTACGCGTTGGCCACCGCCACCACATACTTGTTGGGCAGGGTGCGGATGGTGCCGATCACCAGGCCCAGCGCCAATGCCATGATCCAGGCCGCGCCGGCCGTGGCCAGGGTCCAGGTCAGCCCGGACCACAGCGTGTCCATATACGTGCCGACGCCATCGGGAGAGGTCTCCCAGAAGATGCGCCAATTCCAGTTGTAATTCATGTTCATCCTTCCCGTGCCGCCTTGAAAGGGCCGCCAGCTGGCAGCCCGGACGCAAATGAAACGGGAGGCTTGCGCCTCCCGGTTTGTCTACGCAGTGCTGTTATTTTTTCTTTTTGTCCGACGTCTTCTGCGCTTCCGGCACGGCCGCATAGGCCGCCGGGTCGCCGGAGTCGGTCGGGTTCATGAACACCGCTTTCAGTTGCGGCGGCATCGGGAAATTCAGGTTGATGTTTTTAGGCGGAATATTCGAGGTAAACCATTTCGCATAGATGCGGTTGATGTCGTCGCTCTTGTACAGGCGC
This sequence comes from Janthinobacterium sp., assembly GCF_031995485.1. Lineage (NCBI taxonomy): Bacteria > Pseudomonadati > Pseudomonadota > Betaproteobacteria > Burkholderiales > Oxalobacteraceae > Janthinobacterium > Janthinobacterium sp. Next base: position 17,093 of record NZ_DAMAGB010000025.1, on the reverse strand, counting down.
GTCAGTGCATCGTCGACCACTTTCTTGAAGGCCGGGTCGCCCTTGCGCATCATGATGCCGTACGGTTCGACCGACAGCGCTTCCTTGGTGATTTCGTAGTCGTTCGGATTCTTCGAATTGGCCACTTGCGAAGCGAGCAGGATGTCGTCATTCGCTTCGGCCACCGCGCGTCCCGTTTCCAGCATCAGGAACGATTCAGGATGATCCTTGGCAATAGCGATATTCATGCCCAGGTTTTTTTCCTTGTTCAAAATCGTCATCTGCTTGACGGTCGAGGTGCCCGCGGTGGCGACCAGGGTCTTGCCACGCAAGTCTTCCAGCGTCTTGATGTTCGAGCTTTTCTTGGCCAGCACGCGGTTGGCAATCACGAACATGGTCGGCGCGAACGCGACCTGCTGCTGGCGTTCCAGGTTGTTGGTAGTCGAACCGCATTCGAGGTCGATGGTACCGTTGGCCATCAGCGGAATCCGGTTGGCCGAGGTGACAGGACTCATCACCACTTTCAGTTCGCTCAGGCCCAGATGCTTCTGCAAGGCGGTGACCACCTTCATGCACAGGTCGATCGAGTATCCCTGGTACTGCTGCTTGTCGTCAAGATAGGAAAACGGCACGGAGCCGTCGCGCACGCCGAGCGTGACGGAGCCGGCTTTTTTGATCTTGGCCAAGGTGCCGGTCAATTCCTGGGCCTGGACTGGCGCCATGCTGCTGATGACACCGACGCTGAGCAGCGTGGCGATAATTTTGGTCAATTTCATAAATTCTCCTGAGCGGACAAACCAGGCCGGGCCTGGACGAAACAACTGGGGTGCACACGCCACCGTTGAATGAATTTTATTTCATTTTCCGCGCCAGACCAGCCGTTTTCTTCGATTGCCCATCAGTTTCACCGGAATAGGGATGGCGCGCACCAGCGAAGTGCCATCGCTGTAGCATTTTCCCTACTGTTTTCCGCCGCTGCACTTATTTGGCCAGCTCCAGAGCCGCCAATTCGCTCTGCGCATCGCGCTCGGCATCGTCGTCGATCTGGCTGGCCTGCTGGCGTTGCCACATCTGCGCGTACAGTCCGTCCGCCGCCAGCAACTGCGGATGGGTGCCCCGCTCGACGATGCGGCCATGATCGAGCACCAGGATCTGCTGTGCATCGGCCACCGTCGACAGGCGGTGCGCAATCACCAGGGTCGTGCGGTTTTTCGCGATATCTTTCAGCTGCGCCTGGATCGCCTGCTCCGCTTTCGAGTCGAGCGCCGAGGTCGCCTCATCGAAAATCAGGATGGCCGGGTCTTTCAGCAAGGTGCGCGCGATCGCCACGCGCTGCTTTTCGCCGCCCGACAGTTTCAGCCCGCGCTCGCCCACCATCGACGCGTAGCCGTCCGGCAGGCTTTCGATAAAGTCGTGGATCGAGGCAGCCTTGGCCGCCGCCACGATGGCTTCCTTGCTGGCGCCCGGCTTGCCGTAGGCGATGTTGTATTCGATGGTGTCGTTGAACAGCACGGTATCCTGCGGCACGATGCCGATCGCCGCGCGCAAGCTGTCCTGGGTGATGGCGCGCAAGTCCTGGCCATCGATCGTGATACTGCCATCGTTGACTTCATAGAAACGGAACAGCAGCCGCGACAGGGTCGACTTGCCCGAGCCGCTGTGGCCGACCACCGCCGTGGTGGTGCCGGCGGCGATCTCGAAATCGACGTCGAACAGGATCTGGCGCTTGGCTTCATAGCTGAAGTCCACATGCGCGAAGCGCACGGCGGCACCTTGCGTGGCCAGCGGCTGGGCAGCAGGCGTATCGGCGATTTCGCGGTTTTCGTCGAGCAGCGAGAACAGCCGCTCCATGTCGGCCAGGCTCTGCTTGATCTCGCGGTAGATCACGCCGAGGAAATTGAGCGGAATATACAGCTGGATCATGAAGGCATTGACCAGCACCAGGTCGCCCAGGGTCATGGTGCCGGCGATCACGCCGACCGTGGCGCGCCACAGGATCAACGTGACGGCGGTGGCGATGATCAGCGACTGGCCCGTGTTCAGCAGCGACAATGAGGTCTGCGACTTGACGGCCGCCGATTCATAGCGCTGCAGGCCCTCGTCATAGCGGCGCGCCTCGTAATCCTCATTGCCGAAATATTTCACGGTTTCATAGTTGATCAGCGAATCGATGGCTTTCGTGTTGGCTTTCGAATCGAGGTCGTTCATGGTGCGGCGGAAATGCGTGCGCCAGTTCGTCACCAGCACGGTAAACGCGATATACGACACCAGCGCCACGGCGGTAATGACAGTAAACCAGATGTCGTAATGCAGCACCAGGTAGGCCAGCACCAGCGTAATTTCCACCAGCGTTGGCAGGATATTGAACAGCGTGTAGGAAATCAGCGAGCCGACACTGCGCGTGCCGCGTTCGATATCGCGCGTCATGCCGCCCGTCTGGCGGTTCAGGTGAAAGCGCAGCGACAGCGCATGCAGATGGCGGAACACCTGCAGCGCGATGGTGCGCACGGCGCGCTGCGTGACGCGGGCAAACAGGAATTCGCGCAATTCGGTAAACAGCGTGGTCGACACGCGCAGCAGCCCGTAGGCCACCAGCAATGCGACCGGCAACACCAGCAGCGCCTGCGGATGGGCCGGCGTGATGGTCATCGCATCGACCAGTTTTTTCAGGATCAGCGGCACGCCGACATTGGCCAGCTTGGCGCCTACCAGGCACAGCAGCGCCAGCAGGACGCGCCATTTGTAGACCCACAAATACGGCAACAGTGTTTTCAGGGTGGCAAAATCGCTGCGGCTGGCGGCGGCGGGCGGGCGAGGTGGGGGGGGTGTCTGGGAGCGGCGCATGGCGAAGGTCGGCTTTTTATGGTTCAATCGGGGCAATTGTAGCCTTTCATGAGAATAAACGATGAGCACCTCCCCAGCACGCCCCGACAACTGCCTCGCCTCCGGCCTGCCCGCCGGCAAAATGCCCGAACTGCGCATGATGCCGGCCCCTTCGGACGCCAACGTATATGGCGACGTGTTCGGCGGCTGGATCATGGCGCAAGTCGATATCGCCGGCTCGCTGCCGGCCACGCGGCGCGCCAACGGCCGTGTCGCCACGATTGCCGTCAACTCCTTCGTCTTCAAAAACCCTGTCTTTGTCGGCGATCTGCTGTCGTTCTACGCCGAGATCGTCAAGGTCGGCAATACCTCGATCACCGTCAACGTCGAAGTCTATGCCGAGCGCAACCGCCTGCAAGCCTGCATCGTGAAGGTGACGGAAGCCACGCTGATCTATGTGGCCACCGACTCCGACCGCAAGCCGCGCCAGGTGCCGCCGATCGAAACGCTGCTGTCTCAGTAATGTCCTGAATGGATAGCCAGCGCCGCATCTTTCTCGCCAGCGCTGCACGCATCGCCGCGCTGACGGCCGCCGGCAGCGCGCTGACCGGTTCCAGCGCCGGCGCAGCCACGCGCCTGAATGGCGCCGGCTATCCGTTTGCGCTCGGCGTCGCGTCCGGCTCGCCGCTGCCCGACGCGGTGCTGCTGTGGACACGCATCAGCTACGACCCGCTGCACGCATCGGCGACGCCAGCCGTGGCGCTGAGCGTGCGCTGGGAAGTGGCCGACGACGAGGCTTTTCGCCGCATCGTCGCCAAGGGCCAAGCCATTGCCACGCCGGAGCTCGCGCACAGCGTGCATGTCGATGTGGAAGGCCTGGCGCCCGGGCGCTGGTACTGGTATCGTTTCATTTTCGGCGACGCCGTCAGCCCGGTCGGGCGCACCCGCACCGCACCGGCACCCTCTTCCATGCCCGCATCGCTGAAACTGGCGGTGGCCTCGTGCCAGCACTGGGAGTTCGGCAGCTATGCGGCGCACCGGCACCTGGCCGCGGCCGCGCCCGATCTGGTGGCGTTTCTCGGCGACTATATCTATGAATGGGGCGCCTATCAGTTGCAGCACCCGCAGCGGGCCGTGCGGCGCGACGAGAGCTTTACCCTAGAGCAGTACCGCGCCCGTTATGCGCAATACAAAAGCGATGCCGACCTGCAAGGCGCCCATCTGGTGGCGCCGTGGATCGTCACCTGGGATGACCATGAAGTGGCCAACGATTACGGCAACGAGCGCGACGAGCTGCTAACCGCCACCTTCTTGCAGCGCCGCGCGGCCGCCTACCAGGCGTTCTATGAGCATATGCCGCTGCGCCTGCTGCCGCTGGGCCGGCGCGGCTTTGTCGACATGCGCATCTACCAGCGCTACGACTGGGGCCGGCTGGCGCGTTTTCACGTGCTCGACGACCGCCAGTACCGCGCCAATCACGCTTGCCCGAAACCGAACCGGGGCGGCTCGAATTCCGTTACCACGCACAACTGCCCGGATTTGCTGAAACCCGAGCGCAGCATGCTGGGTGCGGCGCAGGAAAACTGGCTGGCGCAAGGCTTGAGCAAATCGCCCGCGCGCTGGAATATCCTGGCGCAGCAGACGCTGATGGCCCAGTCGAGCCAGGTCCCCATCATCCGGCCAGGTGACGAACGCATCTGGACCGACGGCTGGGACGGCTACCCGATGGCGCGCCAGCACCTGCTGGACGCCCTGCAAGGCAGCGGCGCACGCAATCCGCTGGTGCTGTCGGGCGACGTGCATACGTTTTATGCGACCGAGCTGAGCCGCGACGCCATGCGCCCCACCTCGCGCGCCAACCCGGTGCTGGCCACCGAGTTTTGCGGCACCTCGATCACGTCCAGTTCGCGCCCGCAATCGCGCACCGACGAGTACGTGGCGATGAATCCGCATATCCGCTACGGACGCAGCGACAAGCGCGGCTATATGCTGATGCAGATTACCCCCGATAACACCACCACCTGGTTCCAGGGCCTGGACAATGTGCGCGACAGCGCGTCGAATATCGCCACGCTGGCCAGCTTTACCGTCAGGGACGGCAAGGCCGGCTTGCAGCAGAGCTGATCAGGCTACCGCAACTTTTTTCAAGGAGTCACGGTAGCGCCGGCTGACCGGCACTTCGCCACCGGTCGTCAGCATGGCACGCGCGTCACCCGACTCCAGCGGCACGATGCTCTGGACGAAATCGAGGTTGACGATATGGCTGCGGTGCACGCGCACAAAGCGCTGGCCGTCGAGCCGGCGCTCGATGGCCGCCATGGTCGAGCGCAGCGGATAGTCGTGGCCGCGCACATGCAGGTTCACATAATTGCCCCAGGCCTGTATCCATTCGATGTCCGCCGCCGGCAGCAGGAAATCCTTGCCCAGTTTGCGTACCAGGAAACGCTCGGGCTGCTCCACCGACTCTACCGCCGGCCCCTGGTCCGGCTCGCCCAGCAAGGTCGCCTCCCCCTGCCAGCGCCGCAGCAGCAGCTGGTAGAAGGCGAGGAACAGTAAAATCGAGAAGTAAGTACGCACATCCTTCATGTATTCATACGGCAGTTCGCGCCACCAGTTGCCGAAATCGTAGTCGCCGCCCTGGGTCCAGTAGACCAGTTTGCGCAGGCCCACCATCGCCAGCACATGCACCAGGCTGTAGACGATGGACGCCATCAGGTGCCAGCCCAGGTGCCGACGCTGGAACACCAGCTGCAGCGGCCGCAGCTGGTTGGCGAAAATGACCACGGGCACCAGCGCCAGCAGCACCAGGTTGCTGCTCCACTCCCACACTGCCACTTCCCAGAACGCGGTATCGACGCCGGTACGCACGCGATCCAGCCAGCTGATCCAGCAGTTGAGCGAGGTTTGCAGCAGATACAGGAGGATCCAGAATCCCGGCTCGGCGACCCGGCGCCAGCGCTGATATCGTTGCAGCAAGTCGGTGGAAGACAGGTTCATGGTGGCAGAGGTGAAATGAGTTGCATGATTGTACGATCCACCGCCCGTCCCGGGGCCGCCACTGGTCACAAACAGCCTTCCATTGGTCACTTTTTGCTGGTTTGCCCCGGTGCAGCTGCCTATGCTGGGACCATCCCATCACAACCAGCCAACGACCATGTCCCATGCACCCCGCCGTCACGATATCGACGCCCTGCGCTTTCTTGTCTTCAGCCTGCTGATCGTCTACCACACCGCCATGCTGTACCTGGCCGGCGCCGACTTCCACATGAAAAGCACCTACCTGACGGAGAGCCTGAATTTTCCGATGGTGTTCATCAACCGCTGGCGCATGGAGATCGTGTTTATCATTTCCGGCGTGTCATGCGCCATGATGACGCAGACCACGCGCGGCGCCTTCCTGTGGCGCCGGATGCAGCGATTGCTGCTGCCGCTGGTCTTCGGCCTGCTGGTCATCATTCCCGTGCAGCCATATTGCGAAGGCGTCAGCAACGGCCTGGTGGCACCCGGTTATGGCCAGTTCCTGCTCGACTATTTTGGCCACCGCGCCTGGCCGGCCGGCGCCTTTACGGGCTGGAAGACCAGTTTTACCTGGAATCACCTGTGGTACCTGGTGTACCTGCTGCTGTACACCGTCGCGGTGGTGGCGCTGCAACCGCTGCTGGCCAGGATGCGGCCGCTGTTGACCGGCCTGCGCGGCTGGCGCCTGCTGGTGCTGCCTGCCCTGCCGGCGCTGGCGGCCACCGCCTTCCTGAAGCTGCGCTATCCGGAAACCCATGCGCTGGTCAAGGACTGGTACGCACACGCCATCTATTTCACCATGTACCTGTATGGCTGGTGGCTGGGCAATGACAAGGGACTGTGGCAGGAACTGGCGCGGCTGCGCTGGCACGCGCTGCTGCTGGCGCCGTGCGCGTTTGCCGTGTATATCGGGTTTGACTTGATCTATTCGGAAAACCTGCTGACCTGGGCCTCGACCGGCTCCTGGCCGATGCGCAACCTGTACATGTGGCTGGCCATCTGCGCCATACTCGGCTGGTCGCACACCCTGCTGAACCGCCCGTTTGCCTGGCTGGCATGGGGCCGGCAGGCCGTCTACCCCTGGTACATCCTGCACCAGAGCGCGATCGTGCTGCTGGCCTACTGGCTGGTGCCGCTGAAGCTCGGCCCGGTGCGCGAACCCGTGCTGATCCTGGCGGGCACGGTGGCGATCTGCTGGGGCCTGACCTCGCTGGTGATCAGCAAGGTGAACTGGCTGCGCCCGTGCTTCGGCCTGCCCGCCAGGCCAAATCTGGCGGCGGGCGCAGCCATGTCGGCAGCTTAGGCCACCTTTTTCTCATCGCGCAACTGACGGCGCAGGATCTTGCCCACATTCGTCTTCGGCAATTCATCGCGGAACTCGATGTATTTCGGCTTTTTATACGCCGTCAGTTCATGCTTGCAGTGCTCGCGGATCTGTTCCACTGTCAGGTTCGGATCCTTGCGTACCACAAACACCTTCACGGCTTCGCCCGAATTACCGTCCGGCACACCGATGCAGGCGCATTCCAGCACGCCAGGGCACGAGGCGACCACGTCCTCCACCTCGTTCGGATACACATTGAAGCCCGAGACGATGATCATGTCCTTCTTGCGGTCGACGATGCGCACATAGCCGCGCTCGTCCATGATGCCCACGTCGCCCGTCTTGAAGTAGCCGTCGGCCGTCATCGACTTGGCGGTTTCATCGGGACGCTGCCAGTAGCCGGCCATCACTTGCGGGCCTTTCACGGCGATTTCGCCCGGCTGGCCCAGCGGCACTTCCACGCCATCGTCGTCGATGATGGCCACGTCGGTCGACGGAATCGGCATGCCGATAGTGCCCGTAAATTCGGTGATATCGACGCGGTTGCCGGTCACCACCGGCGAGGTCTCCGACATGCCATAGCCTTCGATCAGCGGGCAGCCAGTCACTTTCAGCCAGCGCTCGGCCACGTTGCGCTGCAGCGCCATGCCGCCGCCGTTACACACCTTGTAGCTGGAGAAATCGAGCTTGGCAAAGTCGGCATTGTTGAGCAAGGCGTTGTACAAGGTATTAACGGCCGGGAACACGACGATCTTGTACTTGGCCAGTTCCTTCACGAAACCGGGAATATCGCGCGGGTTCGGCACCAGCACGTTCAGGCCGCCCAGGCGCATGCCCATCAGCGCGCTGACCGTCAGCGAATAGATGTGATACAGCGGCAAGGCGCACACGAAGCCCATCGAGGTGGCGCGCATCTCTTTGGTCATTACCGGCGCCATCCATGCCTCGTTTTGCAGCACATTGGCGATCACGTTACGGTGCAGCAGCATCGCGCCTTTCGACACGCCCGTGGTGCCGCCCGTGTACTGCAGGAAGACGATATCGTCATGGCCCTGCTGCACCGGTTTCAAGGTCAGGCGCGCGCCTTCGGCCAGCATCTTGTTGAAGCCGATGGCGCCCGGCAGCGAAAACGCCGGCACCATTTTCTTGATCTTGCGCACCACGAAATTGACGATGGTGCCCTTCAGGCCGCCCAGCAAATCGCCCATGGTGGCGACGATCACATGCTTGACCTGGGTGCGCGGCAATACCTGCTCGACCGTGGTGGCAAAATTTTCCAGCACGATAATCGCCTCGCTGCCCGAGTCGGTCAGCTGGTGCTCGAGTTCACGCGGCGTGTACAGCGGATTGACGTTCACCACCGTATAGCCGGCGCGCAAGATCGCCGCCATCGCCACCGGATACTGCAGCACGTTCGGCAGCATGATGGCGACGCGCGCGCCGGGCGACAAGCCCTTGCCTTGCAGCCAGGCGCCCATGTGCAGCGACAGCTTGTCGAGCTCGCGGTAGGTCAGGAATTTATCCATGCAGACGAACGCATTGCGGTCCGCGTACTTCTGGAACGATTCTTCCAGCAAATGCGTGACCGAGCGGTATTGCGTGCAATCGATCTCGTGCGGAACGCTGTCCGGGTATGACTTCAACCAAATCTTGTCCATCTATGCCTCATCTTTATCTGTATAAAGGGACGCGCCTCCTGGCACGTCCCGTGCCATTACTATGCTGCCACTTTCTGCTCGTCCCGCAACGCGCGACGCAAAATCTTGCCGACGTTGGTCTTCGGCAGTTCATCCCTGAATTCGATATATTTCGGCCGCTTGTAGCCCGTGAATTGCTCCTTGCAGTACGCCATCAGGGCGTCCACCGTCAGGTTCGGATCCTTGCGCACCACAAACACTTTCACGGCCTCGCCCGAATGCTCGTCCGGCACGCCCACGCACGCGCATTCGAGCACGCCCGGATGGGCCGCGATCACGCCTTCGAGTTCGTTCGGATATACGTTGAAGCCGGACACCAGGATCATGTCCTTCTTGCGGTCGACAATTTTCACAAAGCCGCGCTCGTCCATGATGCCCACGTCGCCGGACTTGAAGTAGCCGTCGGCCGTCATCACCTTGGCCGTCTCGTCGGGGCGGTTCCAGTAGCCGCTCATTACTTGCGGGCCGCGGATGGCGATCTCGCCGGCCTGGCCCAGCGCCACTTCGTTGCCGTCGTCGTCGAGAATGGCGATCTCGGTCGACGGTATAGGCAGGCCGATGGTGCCGGAAAACGCCGTGCTGTCGGCGCGGTTGCAGGTGGCCACCGGCGACGTTTCCGACAAACCATAGCCCTCGATGATGGACACGCCCGTCGCCTGCTGCCACTTGTCGTTGACGGATTTCTGCACCGCCATGCCGCCGCCGTTGGCGATTTTCAAACCCGAGAAATCGAGACGCGCAAAGTCGGGGTGGTTCACCAGCGCATTGTATAAAGTATTGACCGCCGGCAGCAGATTGAACTTGTACTTGCCCAGCTCCTTGATCAAACCCGGGATATCGCGCGGATTCGGTATCAGGATATTGAGGCCGCCGACGCGCGTGCCCCACAGCGCGCAGGCCGTCAGCGCAAAGATATGGTACAGCGGCAAGGCGCAGACGATGATCATCTGTTCCTGGTTGGCCGGATCGAGTGCGGCCGACGACCACGCTTCGCTCTGCAGCACATTGGCGATCACGTTGCGGTGGCTGAGCGTCGCGCCTTTCGACACGCCCGTGGTGCCGCCCGTATATTGCAGGAAAGCCGGCTCGTTGATATGCAGCTCGACCGGCGTCAGTTTCATGCGGCTGCCGTGCGACAGGGCGCTCTTGAAGCGCATCGCGTTCGGCAGCGAAAACGCCGGCACCAGTTTCTTGACGTTGCGCACCACGAAATTGACGATGGCGCCCTTCAGGCCGCCCAGCATCTCGCCCATGCTGGCAACGATGATGTGCTTGACGGCCGTCTTGCTCAGCACCTGCTCCAGTGTATGGGCAAAGTTTTCCAGCACGATGATGGCCTCGCTGCCCGAATCGTTGAGCTGGTGTTCCAGTTCGCGCGGCGTATACAGCGGATTGACATTGACCACCGTATAGCCGGCGCGCAGCACGGCCGCGATCGCGATCGGATATTGCAGCACATTGGGCATCATCAGCGCCACGCGCGCGCCCTTTTTGAGACCACGGCTTTGCAGAAAGGCACCCAGCTGCCGCGAATACGTGTCGAGTTCGGCATAGGTGAGAAATTTGTCCATGCAGACATAGGCATTGCGATCCGCATATTTTGTAAACGCTTCTTCGAGCAAGTGCACCAGCGACCGGTATTGATCGGGATCGATGTCGGCGGGTACGCCGGGCGGATACGACTGCAGCCAAATTTTTTCCATGCTGTGCCTCTTGTCTCGAATAATCACGGGGGAGCCGGCGGGGTGACCTGGCCGGTGCTGATTACTGCTGCGGATTCTCGTGTCCTGCAGTCATATTGAGCATTCTGGCGAGCAATTGCTCCATGCTACTAACGCGATGCTATCGGGCGCGGCGCTTCCATGCAAGCGCTTTCAGCAGGTTTAGAACAGGAACTCCAGGGGCATTTTGTGCTGCAATGCAGCATACAAAATACGGCGTTGCAGGAACAGAGGGCTTGGTGAAGCTGACAATCTTTACGGGTCAGGGGCTGGCTAATTGCTGCAGGCGGCGGCGGCGCTCAGGCGAATCCAGCCGGGACATTGTGTGCACTGCAGCATAAAAAGCACGAAAGTTCTTTTTTTCTTCCAGCAATTTTTTGAAGGCCGGCAAAAATTCATTGTAGGTGGCCACTGAAGCGAAGTGGGCATTGCTTAACGGCTGCTCGAACCAGCGGTCATAACCGGCATAGCCCCCCCATTGCTGCTTCAGTACCTGGTACTCATTCTGCAAGGCGGCAAACACCAGCGCCTTGCGCACGCGCTTGTCCGCGTCCGGCGCATCGCTCGCATACAGCACCTCCAGCTGCGTCCGGTATTTGCGCAGCAGGGCCAGGAAATCCTGGCGCCGGCCCGTATATTGCAAATAAGCGGCTTGCATCGCCTCGTTGCCATCGTGCGCCAGCCAGCGCTGTACGCCGGCCTCTTCCACGGCAACGGCAAACGATTCGTTGAAAGCCGAGTCGCCGGGCACATACACCACCTGATGCGCCAGCTCATGGAAGATCATGCGCGCCAGTTCGGCATCGTTATAGTTGATAAAAGTCGACAGCAGCGGATCGTCGAACCAGCCCAGCGTCGAATAGGCCGGCACACCGCCCACCTGCACATCGTAGCGCTGGGCGCGCAAGGTATCGGCATAGGCCTGCGCCTCGTCCTTGCTGTAATAGCCGCGGTAGGTGACGCAGCCGGCAATCGGGAAACACCATTGCAAAGGCTGCAGCGACAATTCCGGCGTGGCCACCACGTTCCACAGCACGAACGGACGCGGCAGCGCCGCATACCGCTTGTAACTGCCATTGTCGGGCAGACCCAGCTCGCTGACGGCAAAACGGCGGATCTGCTGTGCCTTGTTCAGGCGCGCTTTCAGACGTGGCTCGGTGACCGGGTCACTCAGCCAGTCATCGACCGGGCGCGCGGCCGACCACAGCGAATATTGTCCCTGCGCCGCCTGCGTGTAATAGCGCAGCTGGGTGCAGCCGCCCAGCAGGCACAGCATGCCCAGCACCACGGTGGCGGGCATGCGCCGCATGTCAGGCGGCCTTTTCCACTTCGACCAGCGTATCGTAGAAGGTCGGCGCGCGGCCCATGTCGGTCAGGCGCTGGCTGGTCACTTCATTGGCGTTCTTGCCGTCGCTGGCCAGTTTTTTCCACCACACCGACAGGCCCACCACCAGGCCGCGCCGCGCCTTGTCCGTCACGCGCGCCTTGGCCACAAAGCTGCCGCGGTCATTAAAGATGCGCACCATGTCGCCGGCCACGATGCCACGTGCGGCGCAATCGTCCGGATGGATATCGAGGTGCGGCTCGCCTTCGGCCGCGCGCAGGCTTTTCACGTTGACAAAAGTGGAGTTCAAAAAGTTGCGCGCCGGTGGCGAAATCATCGCCAGCGGATACCGCGCCGCCAGCTCCGGATTGCTGGCCGGTGATTCGTACGGCGCAATATAGGTGGGCAACGGGTCGAGCCCGGCGTCGAGCATGGCCTGCGAATAGAACTCGCATTTGCCCGAGGGCGTCGGGAAGCCGCCCTGGGCAAACGGCGCGTCAGGCATGCTGAGCTTTTGCCAGCCCGTCCGTTTCAGCGATTCCCAGTCGAAATGCACGGCGCGCGCGTCGGTGGCGTCGAACGCTTGCGCCGCCAGCGCATCGTCGCTGTCCCGGAAGCATGGATCATCAAAGCCCATGCGCTGCGCCAGCAGGCGGAAGATTTCCGTATTGGCCTTGGCTTCGCCCAGCGGCGCCACGGCGGCGTTATTGGCCATCATGTACAGGTGGCCATAGGTGGAGTGCGCATCGACATGTTCAAGCTGGGTGGTGGCCGGCAGCACGATGTCGGCATAGTCGACCGTGTCGGTCTGGAAGTGTTCCAGCACGACTGTAAACAGGTCCTCGCGCGCAAAGCCCTGCTCCACTTTCGATGAATCCGGCGCCACCGCCAGCGGGTTCGAGTTGTAGACGATCACCGCTTCCACCTGCGGGCCGAATTCGGCCGAGCCTGGTTTGAGCAGATCGTCGCCGATGGTGCTCATGTTGATGGTGCGCGGCATGCCCTTCATCAGATCGGGCCGCTGCAGTGCCTTGCGGTTGACAGGAAACGATCCCGAGCTCGACAGCTGCATGCCGCCGGCCGCATGGCGCCAGGCGCCTGTCAGGGCCGGCAGACAGGCGATATTGCGCACCGCCATGCCGCCGCCGCGCACGCGCTGCACGCCGTAGTTGGCGCGGATCGCGGCGCCCTCGCCGCTGCGGCAGGCCTGGCCATACAGCCGCGCCAGCTCGACCACTTCGGTCACGCTGATGCCGCACACTTCGGCCGTACGCTCCGGTGTCCATTCGGCCGCGCGCTGTTTCAGCGCTTCGTAGCCCAGCGTGTATTGCGCGATATAGTCGTGGTCGACCAGGTCTTCCGCAATCAGCACCTGCATCAGCCCCAGTGCCAGCGCCGCATCGGTGCCGGGCAGCAGGGCGATATGCTGGTGGCATTTCTCGGCCGTCAGCGAGCGGTACGGGTCGATCGCGATCAGGGTGGCGCCATTGCGCTTGGCTTCCTGCGCCCGCATCCAGAAATGCAGGTTGGAGGCGATCGGATTGCCGCCCCAGATAATGATCAGCTTGGCATTCTGGAACTGTTCCATGTCGGTGCCGATGCTGGCGCCCACCGTGTAGCGGTAGCCGGTGGCGCCAGCCGAGGCGCAGATGGTGCGGTCGAGCAGGGACGCTCCCAGCTGGTTGAAAAAGCGCGACGACATCGATTCGCCCTGCACCAGGCCCATGGTGCCGCAATAGCTGTACGGCAAAATCGCCTGTGGATTGCGCGCCGCAATCGGTGTCAACCGGGCGGCGATGAGATCGAGCGCCTCGTCCCAGCTGATGCGCTCGAACTTGCCTTCGCCCTTCTTGCCCACGCGGCGCAGCGGATGGAGCAGGCGGTCCGCATGATAGGTGCGCTCGGTAAAGCGCGACACCTTGGTGCACAGCACGCCAGCCGTGGTCGGATGATCGGGATCGCCCTTGACAGCGGTGGCTACCCCGTCAGTGACCGTCACCAGCAAGGCGCAGGTATCAGGGCAGTCGAGCGGGCAGGTCGCGCGCACTTGTGTGGTGGTCATGGTGCAGTCCAGAAAAGCGTCGGGGAAAGACGATACTGTAAACCATCGCGCCCGTGTCAGCCAGCCATCGCTCCGCTGGCAAGCTGTGCGCTGGATTTCCCAGCGGGACACCGGCTACAATGAACCTATCCCGCACATGTTTTCGATCAAACATGCCAGGCCTGGCGTGCCCTACACTGATGCGCGCCTGCATCTACAGGAGAATACGATGAAACTAGTTGAACCCATCTTGGCGTTTCAATCCGAACTGCGACGTATCCGCCGCGACCTGCACGCCCATCCCGAACTGTGCTACGAAGAACAGCGCACCTCCGACGTCGTTGCCGCCAAGCTGACCGAATGGGGCATTCCCGTCGTGCGCGGCCTGGGCCGTACCGGCGTGGTCGGCATCATCCGGAACGGCACCTCCAAGCGCGCGATCGGCATCCGCGCCGACATGGATGCGCTGCCAATGCAGGAAGTCAATACGTTTGAGCATGCCTCGCGCCATCCGGGCAAGATGCACGCCTGCGGTCATGACGGCCATACCGCCATGCTGCTGGGCGCGGCGCATCACCTGGCGCACAACCGCAACTTCGACGGCACCGTGTATGTGATCTTCCAGCCGGCCGAAGAAGGCGGCGCAGGCGCGCGCGAAATGATCGCCGACGGCCTGTTTACACAATTTCCGATGGATGCCATCTATGGCATGCATAACTGGCCAGGCGCCCCTGCCGGCACCCTGAGCGTGGTGCCCGGCCCGATGATGGCGTCGAGCAATGAATTTCATGTCACCGTGAAGGGCAAGGGCGCGCATGCGGCCCAGCCGCACAAGGGCATCGACCCGGTGATGGTGGCGGTGCAGATCGCGCAAAGCTGGCAGACCGTGATTACCCGCAACAAGAGCCCGCTCGACACGGCCGTGCTGTCGATCACGCAGATCCATGCCGGCAGCGCCACCAATGTGATCCCCGACGACGCCAGCCTGGTCGGTACCGTGCGCACGTTTACCACGCCGGTGCTGGACCTGATCGAGGAACGCATGCGCGAAATCGCCGTGCATACTGCGGCCGCCTTTGGCGCCGAGGTTGACTTCAAGTTCAAGCGCAACTATCCGCCGCTGGTCAACCATGCGAAAGAAACCGCATTTGCCGTGGAAGTGATGAAACAGGTGGTCGGTGCCGACAAGGTCAATGACAATGTCGAGCCCACCATGGGTGCGGAAGACTTTGCCTTCTTCCTGCAGGAAAAAGCCGGCTGCTACATCTTTATCGGCAACGGAGATGGCGACCACCGCGACGGTGGCCATGGCCTGGGCCCGTGCGTGCTGCACAACGGCAGCTACGACTTCAACGACAACCTGCTGCCGATCGGCGCCAGCTTCTGGGTCAAGCTGGCCGAGACCAGCCTGCCGCTGGCTTAACCGAGTTTATCCGGACCGCTTCCCACGCGGTGGCCCGGATTCAGTTCTTCCAGGGCCAGCAGGGCGGCGGCGTGGTCGGCCGTCGCATGGGTGGTGGCGATGGTTTCATAACGCTGCGTCACCAGCTGCGTCACCGGCAGCGTGATATGGGCCGCCTCGGCTGCCGCCAGGATATTGTGCAGGTCCTTCACCTGGCTTTTGACTTGTCCGCCCGCCACGAAATTGCGCTCCAGCATGCGCTGGCCATGCACTTCCAGGATGCGGCTCTCGGCAAAGCCGCCCCGGATCGCCGCGCGCACGGCGGCCGCATCGGCGCCTGCCGCTTGGGCCAGCAGCAACGCTTCGGCCACGATATTGAGAGTGGCGCCGACGATCAATTGATTGCACAGCTTGGCAACCTGGCCGCTGCCGGCCGGGCCTACCAGAGTAGGCCGGCCCATCGCCTTGAATATTTCTTCCACCTTGGCGTAATCTTCCTTGTTGCCGCCCGCCATAATGGCCAGGCTACCGCCCTGCGCGCCGCCGACGCCGCCCGAGACAGGCGCGTCGACAAAGCCATGGCCGGCGTCTTGCAGCGTCACATGAAACTGCTGCGCTTCCGATTGTTTCGTCGAACTCATGTCGACCCACAAGGTGCCCGATGGCAGGGACGTCAAGGCGTCGTGCAGCACCTGCGCCACGATCGGCCCCGCTTCCAGCATCGAGATCACCACCTGTGCATCGGCAACGGCTTCGCTCAGCGATGCGACCGCCCTGGCCCCTGCCGCGCTCAATACCTGGGCCTTGCTGTGCGTGCGATTCCAAACTGTGACAGAATAACCAGCCTGCAGCAGGCGCCGGACCATTGGATCCCCCATCAGGCCAGTACCGAGAAATGCGATTTTTGTAGAGAATGTCAATTGAACCCCTGAATATCGAGTGGCGAGAATGGCGGCAGCAACGCATGCCTGTGCAACCAAGACAACAGCCTCACGGCCAATTTTACGATGAAAGCCTCTATGTTCTTCAAGAAGAATCTCCTTACCCTTGCCGCGGCCGCTGCCGCGCTGATGGCCGCCAGCTCCAGCTTTGCCGCTGACGACAAACTGATCGACTCCGTCTATGGCGAATACGCCAAGGGCGTGAAAATCCAGATGGTGCGCGCCGGCGTAACCTCGAACTGGGACAAAGCCTGGTTCGTCTCGAACGGTACCCAACTGAGCGGTTACTGGGATGCCAGCATCGGCGGCTGGGATGGCAAGAGCTATCGCAACGTCCCTGGCCAGCATCAGAAGCTGTGGGACCTGGGCCTGACGCCAGTGTTCCGCTTTGAAAACACAAGCAAGCGCGGCTTCTACGCAGAAGCCGGCATTGGCGTACACATGCTGTCGAAGCTGTACAACAACGACGACGACCGCCTGTCGACCCACTTCCAGTTTGGCGACCACGCCGGTATCGGCTATGTGTTCGACAACAACTGGGAAGTCAGCGCCAAGATCCAGCACTTCTCGAACGGCGGCTACAAGAAGCCGAACAGCGGCGTCAACTACGGCGTGGTCAAAGTGGCTTACCACTTCTGATCTGCCGCCTGAAATGACAAAGCCCTGCGCGTAGCGCAGGGCTTTTTTTCGTCTGTTGGTTGCGGTATGCGTTAACCATGTTGTCGGATTACGTTACGCTCATCCGACCTGCGCAGCGGTTGACGCGGATGGTAATGGCAGATGACGCGGCCGCACACGACCGTAGGTCGGATCAGGGCCGCAG
>NZ_DAMAGB010000024.1:0-81445 GCF_031995485.1 Janthinobacterium sp. | reverse complement strand
AAAAATATTTGATCCGACCTTGCACACCGCTTGACGGGGATAACAGTATCTACGGTTGCATGTTCGTCGGCGCATTTAACATGGTGACCATCACCCGTTTTCGTAGGTCGGATTAGGCGCGCAGCGCCGTAATCCGACAACATTGTTGGCGTTACAGCTTTTCCTTCACATGCACAATCCCCTGCTCGTCGTAGATCGCATACACGGCCGCCAGCATATTGGCCAGCTCCGGCGAATGATCCATCTGCCGCACGCTGAACAGGATGGGCGAGAACGCGTGCGTGTCGTCGAGCTTGCGGTACACCACGCTGCGGTGGTGCATGGCCTGCACGCTTTCGGGCACGATGGAGATGCCCTGGCCGGCGGCCACCAGCCCCATCGCAATCTGCAGCTCGCGCACTTCCGTTACGCGCCCCGGCGTGAGATGGCCGGCACTGAACATGGCCAGCACCTGGTCGGCAAAGCTGGGGCGCGGCGCTTTCGGATACACCAGCAGCGTATCGTGCAGCAGCTCTGTCAGGCGTAATCCGCCATCGCTGCCGGCCAGCCGGTGGCCGGGCGGCAGGGCGACGACCAGCCGCTCTTCGCGCAACACGATGCGGCGGATGCTGGCGTCTTCGCCCGTCAGGCGCCCGAAGCCCACGTCGATGCGGCCATCCTTCAGCGCCGCCAGCTGTTCCATGGTCGTCATCTCGTGCAGGCTCACTTCCACCTGGGGATGCAGCTCGCTGTAGCGGTGCACGATATCGGGCAGCTGCCCGTACAGGGTAGAGGCCACGAAGCCGATCGCCAGCGTGCGTTCGAGCTTGCCGATGCGCTGCGTCATCGCTTTCAGGTCGCGCACCTGGTCCAGCAGGGGCCGCGCGTGGGCCAGGAAAAACTCGCCCGCTTCGGTCAGGCGCAAGGGCCGCGAGCCCTTTTCGATCAGTTCCACTCCCAGCGTTTCTTCCAGCTGCTGCATCTGCCGCGACAGCGGCGGCTGGGCGATATGCAGGCGCGCGGCGGCGCGCGTGAAATTCTTTTCTTCAGCTACCGCGACGAAGTAGCGCAAATGCCGCAATTCCATCTTTGATACCTTTCAGGTATGGATTCCATACCAACTCGGTGTTGGACATGGTGCCGGCACAGGCATATCGTGTGCTGACTCCCTGGAATTATACGGAATAAATATGATTCAAAATATCGAGACCTTCCTGGTCGATGTGCCGACCATCCGCCCGCACAAGCTGTCGGTGGCCACCATGAACACGCAGACGCTGGTGCTGGTCAGGCTGACCTGCAGCGACGGCATCGTCGGCTGGGGCGAGGCGACCACCATTGGCGGCCTGGCCTACGGCGAGGAAAGCCCGGACAGCATCAAGACCAATATCGACACGCATATCGCGCCGCTGCTGCTGGGCATGCAGGCGAGCCAGGTGGCGCGCGCGATGGCAAAGCTCCGCAAGGCGATCCAGGGCAACCGCTTTGCCAAGTGCGCGATCGAGACGGCCCTGCTGGACGCACAGGCGCGCCGGCTGAACGTGCCGTTGTCCGAGTTGCTGGGCGGGCGCGTGCGCGACGAACTGCCGGTAGCCTGGACCCTCGCCAGCGGCAATACGGCCAGGGATATCGCCGAAGCGGAGCAGATGCTGGAACTGCGCCGCCACCGCATCTTCAAGCTGAAGATCGGTTTGCGCGATGTGATGGACGACGTGGCCCATGTATTGGAAATCAAGCGGGCGCTGGGCGAGCGGGCCAGCGTGCGCGTCGATGTCAACCAGGCCTGGAGCGAGATGGACGCCGTGCGCGGCATCGCCGCACTGGAAGCGGGTGGCGTCGACCTGATCGAACAGCCCGTCAAGGCGGGCAACCACGGCGCCCTGGCGCGCCTGAAACAGCGCTTCGACGTGGCCATCATGGCCGATGAAGCGCTGCATGGTCCCGACGATGCGCTGGCGCTGGCGCGGCTCGACGCGGCCGATGTGTATGCCGTGAAAATCACCCAGTCCGGCGGCCTGCTGCCGGCGCTGGAAGTGGCCACCGTGGCGCGCCTGGCCGGCGTCGGGCTGTATGGCGGCACCATGCTAGAAGGCGGCATCGGTACCGCCGCCACGGCCCATGTGTGTTCCACCTTCGCCGAACTGGCCTGGGGAACGGAACTGTTCGGCCCCTTGCTGCTGACGCAGGAGCTGCTGCGCGAGCCGCTGGTCTACCGCGACTTCATGCTGCAGGTGCCGACCGGCCCGGGCCTGGGCGTGGAGATCGATACCGACAAGCTGCAGGCCATGCGGCGCAAATAAGGAGAGACCGATGTTATTCCATGTACGCATGAACGTAAACCTGCCGCAAACGATGCCCGAAGCACAGGCGGCGCAACTGAAGCTGACCGAAAAGGAACTGGCGCAGCGATTGCAGCAGGAAGGCAAGTGGCGCCATCTTTGGCGCATCGCCGGCCAGTACGCCAATATCAGCGTGTTCGACGTGGAGAGCGTGGACGAGCTGCACAATCTGCTGACGTCGCTGCCGCTGTTTCCCTACATGCAGATCGATGTGATGCCGCTGTGCCGCCATCCCTCGTCGATCCGCGATAACGATTTCTGACACCGCAGCACCTGCAAACTACAGAAGGAGACATGCAATGAATCATGCCGAAATCGATACCCTCGTCAAGAAGTGGATCGTGGAAGCGGCCGACAAGCCGGCCAACCCGCGCGTGCAGCAGGTGGTGGTACGCCTGCTGGGCGACCTGTGCAAGACGATCGAAGACCTGGACCTGACGCCGAATGAAGTATGGAGCGGCATCTCGTATATGGCAGCCGCAGGCGCCGCGAATGAACTGGGACTGCTGGCTGCCGGCACGGGACTCGAACACTTCCTCGACCTGCGCGCCGACGAAGCGGAAGCCCGTGCCGGCCTGACAGGCGCCACGCCGCGCACCATCGAAGGCCCGCTGTACGTGGCCGGCGCACCGGAAAGCGTCGGCTTTGCGCGCCTGGATGACGGCACCGAAAGCGAGCGCGCCGAAGTGCTGCTGATGCAGGGCACCGTGTTCGACGCCGACGGCCAGCCGGCAGCCGGTGCCCAGGTGGAAGTCTGGCATGCGAACCTGATGGGCAACTACTCGTTCTTCGACCCGGCGCAGAGCCATTTCAACCTGCGCCGCACCATCATCGCCGACGAACAGGGCTGCTACCAGTTCCGCAGCATCCTGCCGGTCGGCTACGGCTGCCCGCCGGACGGCACCACGCAGCAGTTATTGAACCTGCTGGGCCGCCATGGCCAGCGCCCGGCGCATATCCACTTCTTCATCAGCGCTGAAGGCCACCGCAAGCTGACCACGCAGATCAATATCGATGGCGATGATTATCTGTGGGACGACTTCGCGTTTGCCACGCGCGACGGCCTGGTGCCGCCGATCACGCGCGTCGCCGACCCGGCCCGACTCGATGCGCTGCAACTGGACCAGCCGTACGCCTCGATCGATTTCCATTTTCATCTGAGCCGCGACAGCGCCGCGCTGCCGACGGCACAGGTCGAGCGTCCGCGCGCCACCGCTTGAGGAGCACATATGCCACAGCCCTTGATCATCGACGGCACGCGCCTGCATTTCCGCACCGATGGCGACCCCGCGCACCCCTGCCTGGTGCTGTGCAATTCGCTGGGCACGGACTTGTCCATGTGGGGCGCGCAGGCCGACGCGCTGGCGTCCAGCCTGTTTGTCGTGCGTGTTGACACGCGTGGCCATGGCCAGTCCGGCACCGGCGATGCACCGTTCGGCATCGACCGGCTGGGACGCGATGTGATCGCGCTGCTGGACCACCTGCAGGTCGAACGTGCGGCCGTCTGCGGCGTCTCGATGGGCGGGCTGGTGGGGCAGTGGCTGGGCATTCACCATCCGCAACGCCTGACAAAGCTGGTGCTGGCCAATACGGCGGCGCGCATCGGCAGCGCCGAGGGCTGGCAGGCGCGCGCCGCGCTGGTGCGCAGCGAGGGCATGGATGCGGTAGCCGACGGCGCGGCCGCGCGCTGGTTTACGCCAGCGTTCATCGAACGCGAGGCGGCCACCGTGGCGCGCATGGTCGACAGGCTGCGCGCGCAAAATGCCCTCGGCTACGCCGCCTGCTGCGAAGCGCTGGCGCAGGCCGACTTGCGCGCCGGGGTGGCGGCCATCACGGTGCCGACGCTGGTGATCGCCGGCGAGCACGATCCCGTCACCACCGTGGACGATGGCCGCTGGCTGCAGCAGCAGATCGCCGGCGCCAGCCTGGCCGCCGTGGCCGCCTCGCATATCTCGAACGTCGAACAGCCGCAACAATTCACCGCGCTGTTGCACGCATTCCTATTGCAGTAATCAGCTTTGCCCCCGAGTACCGATGACGGCTGGTCCGCCATCGCGGGGGACGCTTTTTTTAACGTTCTTAAAACAATAATAAAGCAGCACACTGGAGCAGAAGCATGGAAAACAGACTGATCATTATCGGTGCGGTCGTGGTGGCGTATTTCGCCCTCATGAGCTACATCACTTACAGCGTGCGCAAGCATGCCAACAGCAGCGAAGGTATGACCGCCGGCGGACGCAATTATCCCGCCTACCTGATCGGCGCGCTGCTGCTGTCGGAATTCATCGGCAGCTCGGTCAGCATCGGAACCGCCCAGAAGGGCTATGAGCTGGGCATTTCGGCAGCATGGAATCTGGTGGCGCTGGCGCTGGGATTCTTGCTGCTGGCGATCGTACTGGTCAAAAAATACAAGGAAAGCGGGCAATCGACGATTTCCGGCATCCTGGCACAGACTTACGGGGAACCGGTGCGCTATGCCGCCTCGATACTGACCATCGTGGCGCTGGGCATCGTTGCTGTCGCACTGTATGCCAGCGGCGGGGCCGTGCTGGCGGCGGTGCTGCACATCAACAAGACCGTGGCGATCCTGCTGGTGGGCGCCATCACCGTCATTTATGTCAGCCTGGGCGGCATGCGCTCCGTCGTGTACACCAATTTCGCCCATTCCATCGTCAAATACCTGGGCGTGATCCTGGCGCTTGCGTATGCGCTGGAAGCGTCGGGCGGCATCGGCGTATTGCAGGCACAGCTGCCGGCCATGATGTTCAACTGGACCGCGATCGGCTGGGGCCAGATCGTCGCCTGGATGATCGGCGGCATCGGCTCCATCTTCGCCACGCAATATGTGATCCAGGCGCTGGTCAGCACCGACAATCCGGCCGTCGCCAGGCGCGCCTGCTATTACGTCTCGTCGCTGATGATTCCGTTCGGCCTGATGGCCGCGCTGATCGGCATGTGCAGCGCCGTACTGTACCCGGGCATGAAGTCGATCGACGCTTTCCCGACC
The DNA here is from genome assembly GCF_031995485.1 of Janthinobacterium sp. Lineage (NCBI taxonomy): Bacteria > Pseudomonadati > Pseudomonadota > Betaproteobacteria > Burkholderiales > Oxalobacteraceae > Janthinobacterium > Janthinobacterium sp. The sequence goes on along the minus strand of NZ_DAMAGB010000024.1, from coordinate 76,120 downwards.
CTGATTGCCCACATGCCGGCCTTTTCGGCCAGCGTGATGATCGTCGGCCTGGCTGGCGCGCTGTTCGGCGGCATCTCGGCCACCACGCTGGCGTCCGCCACGCTGGCCATGAAGGATTTTTATGATCCCTGGTTCAACAAGGCAAAAAATGACGCGAAGTCGCTGATGTTCCTGCGTATCGCCATCGTGCTGGCGGGCCTGCTGCCGCTGGTGCTGGCGCTGTATGCCGAAAAACTGCTGATGATCGCCTTCCTCGGCAAGGCCCTGCGCGCCACCCTGGCCGTGCTGGTACTGATGGCGTTTTATGCGCCGAAATTCGGCACGCCGCGTGGCGCCCTGTACGGCGTGATCCTGTCGGTGCTGGCCACCATCGCCTGGTTCCTGGCAGGCAATCCCTATGGTGTCGACAGTTCCTACCTGGCGCTGGCCGGTCCGCTGCTGACCATGGGCATCAGCCATCTGTTCAAGCCGTCGGCGCCCGCAAAGGTGCTGCAGTAGGGCGCGCGAACGGTCTTGCCCCGTTCATGGCTGAATGGCCGGGGTCTTGAAACGCGCCACGTCGCGCAGCGGCGGCATGCCGAACATGCGCGCATATTCGCGGCTAAATTGCGACGCACTTTCATAGCCGACAGAGAATGCCACCGAGGCGGCGTCGTGCGGTTCGAACAGCAACTGCCGGCGTGCTTTCAACAGGCGCAGCCGTTTCTGGTACTGGATCGGCGTCATCGCGGTGACCGCCTTGAAGTGGCGATAGAACGCGGCCACGCTCATGCCTGCCTTTGACGCCAGCGGCTCGACATGGAACGGTTCGGTGAAGTGTGTGCGGATCCAGTCGATCGCGCGCCGTACCTGCGACAGATGGCTGTCGGCGCGGGCGATCTGTCGCAGCATATTGCCGTGCGGACCTTGCAGCGCGCGGAACAGGATCTCGCGCTCGATCATCGGCGCCAGCAGCGCCGCTTCCTGCGGGCGATCGACCAGGCGCATCATGCGCAGCCAGGCGTCGATCAGCTCCGGCGTGGCGGCGGTGACGGAAAACGCCGAGGCTCCCTGCGCCAGGCGCGTGTCGCACAGGTCGCTCAGCAGGGTGGAAATGACGGCCGCATCAAGCGTCAGGCTGAGCGCCAGGTAAGGGCTGTCGGGGTGGTCGCGGCGCTCGGTACATACCTGGGCGATCACGGGCAACTCGACGGGAATCACGAAATACGTGGCCGGCTCGAAGTGCAATATCTCGTCACCGATGGAGAGCATCTTGTTGCCCTGCAAAACCAAATGCAGCGTGGGCTCATACACCTGGTCCGAACACGCTTCGGCGCGCACCATCGCCACGCGCGGCAGCCCGGTGGGCGTCCATTTGTTTTCGGCGCGCATCACGATGGCGCGCAATTCGTCGATTGCCTTGTTCATGCCGTTCAATATAGCAGCGTTTCCGGACCAGAAAACGCCTTGAGAAGATTGGGCAAGGATCAGCGAGTAACCGGCATGGGGTTTGCGGCTGCTGCCCCTAACATGATTCCTGTCAACGAAGCCATCCGGCTTGGACCATTGAAAGGAATTCACATGAAATTATCAGGAAAACTCGCCGTCGTGACCGGCGCATCGAGCGGCATCGGCGCGGGCATCGCGAAAGCGCTGGGCGCCGAGGGCGCGACCGTGATCGTCAACTATGCCACCAGCCAAAGCGGCGCCGATGCGGTGGTTGCTGCCATCAAGGCTGCTGGCGGCAAGGCGATAGCGGTGCAGGCGGACATGAGCAAGTCGGCCGACGTGGCGCGGCTGTTCGAGACGGTCAAGGCGCATGGCAAGCTCGATATACTGGTCAATAACGCGGGCCTGGCCGTGTTCGAGATGGTGGCCGACCTGACGGAAGAAGCGTTCCACAAGCAGTTCAACGTCAACGTGCTTGGCTACTTCCTGGCGATCCGCGAAGCGCTCAAGCATTTTGGCGACACTGGCGGCAGCATCATCAATATCAGCTCCATCCTCAGTACCGATCCGTATCTTGCTTCGAGCGTGTATGCCGCCACCAAGGGCGCGGTCGACACGATGACGTTTGCGCTGGCGCGCGAACTCGGTCCGCGCGGCATCCGCGTCAACTCCATCCTGCCCGGCCATACCAACACACCGGCCACCGACGGCAATTTTGCCGGCGAACTCGGCGTCAAGCTGCTGGCCGGCACGCCGCTGGGACGCTTTGGCGAGCCGGAAGATATTGCACCGGTGGCAGTGTTCCTGGCATCAAGCGACGCGCATTGGGTCACCGGCGAATCGCTGCGCGCGGCGGGTGGCGTACGCGGCGTCGGCTATTGAATGAGCAGCGTGACGCTGGGACGCGTGGCTTCCGCTTCGAGGCGCCGCGCGCTCGCCCTGGCAATCGTGCTGGCCGCGCAATGCATGTTCGCGATGGACCTGCTGATCGTCGTCGTCGCATTGCCGCGCATACAGCACGATCTCGGCTTCAATCCGGCGTCGCTGAGCTGGGTGCTCAATGCATTTGGCCTGGCGTTCGGCGGCTTGCTGCTGCTCGGCGGCAGGCTGGGCGACATGCTGGGGCAGGTACGCGCGTTTCGCATCGGCCTGGCGGTGTTCGTGTTCGGGTCGCTGCTGGGCGGACTGGCGCAGACGCCGGGCCTGTTGATCGCCGCGCGCGTATTGCAAGGGGCGGGCGCGGCGCTCGCTGGCCCCAGCGTGCTGGCGCTGGTGATAGTGATGGCGCGCAACGCTGCCGAGCAGGCGCGCGGCATGTCGCTGTTTATCGCGGTGTCGTCGGTCGGCGCCTCGGCCGGACTGATACTGGGTGGCGTGCTGACCGAATACCTGTCCTGGCGCTGGGCGCTGCTGATCAATGTGCCGGTCGGCATCATCGTATTGCTGACGATAGGCCGGCTGATAGCCGAAACCGTTCCGAAGCCGGCACGGCTCGATGTGGTGGGTGCGGTGAGCGCCACGCTCGCTTCGGTGGCGCTGGTGTACGGCTTTGTCAGCGCGGCCGACCATGGCTGGAGCGCAGCCGGCACCTTGCTGTCGTTTGCGCTGGTGCTGCCGATGCTGGTCCTGTTTATCCGGGTGCAACGGCGCCACCGCGAACCGCTGCTGGATCTGCACCTGTTGCGCGACCGCTCGCGCACCGGTGGCCTGCTCGTAATGGCCTTGATCGTCGGCATGCATTTTTCGCTGCTGTTCATGCTGGTGCAGTATCTGCAGCGCATCATGGGCTATACGCCGCTGATGGCCGGCTTCGCCTACCTGCCGCTGACCGCCACGGTGTTCGCCATCAGCCATGTCGTGCCGCGCCTGATCGTGCGCTTCGGCGCGCGCGTGCTGCTTGCGACGGGCAGCGTGCTGGTCGCCGCCAGCCTGGCGGGCTTTGCCTTGCTGGGCAGTGACGCAAGCTATTTTCCAGCCGTATTGCTGCCCCTGCTGATCCATGCGGTGGGGATCGCGCTGGTCTTTGCGCCAGGCACGGTCGCCATCATGCACGGCGTGCCGGATGAGCATGCGGGCGCAGCGTCTGGACTGCTGCAGATGGACCAGCAGATCGGCGGCGCGCTCGGCATTGCCGTGATCACATCGATCCATATGCTCACTGGCGTGCCTGGACAGTATGCGGCAGGGTTGCCCGCCGCGTTTGGTGCAGGCGCGGCGATTGCACTGGTGGCGGCCGGAATAGCGTGGGGGGCGGTACGGGGCAGGTGAGGTGAAGCTGGTCGGGGTGGGAGGATTCGAACCTCCGGCCTCTGCGTCCCGAACGCAGCGCTCTACCAGGCTGAGCCACACCCCGTCACCTGCCTTGTTTATTACAGCAGGTGACGGGGCGGGTTTCAAGCGGCTGGATCAAGCCAGGCGCGATTACTTCTTCTCCTGTTGCGCCTTCTTGATGTCCGCTTCCGTCACTTTTTTCGCTGGTGCATTGGTGGCTGGCGACTTCGGTGCCTTGCGAACGGCCTTGGCTTCTGCCATCACGGCGGCGCAGTCCGTGTCGGGAGCGCGGTCGACGTTGATCAAAGGCAGGATCGCGGCGACCGGGGCGACCACGGTGGCCAGGGCCACGGCGGCGCCAGCTTTCAGGGCCAGCGGGCCTTTTTGCGGGCCGACTTTCGGTTCCTTGAAAGTGCCTTTGGCGTACAGCGGCGTGCGCAGCGAGAAGACGCGGGCGCCCTTGGTTTTCGGACGGATGTCGAGATCCAGCGTTTCGCTGGCCAGGCTGACATTGCCGGCCACGTTGACCACCGCGCTGTCCGTGTCGAGCACGAAGCGGCGCACGTCGGCCACGCCATTCTTGACATTGAAATCGCTGGCCAGGCAGTTCAACTGCACCTGCTTGTCGCCGAACACTTTCACGAACACGGCGTTTGCCAGGTTCAGGCCGGCCAGTTCCAGGATGAACTGGCTGACCGAGCCTTCGCTGACGGTGGCCGCCAGTTCGCCGTTGGCGCTGGCCAGCATCGACGAGACCGAATTGCCGTGGCCGGTCAGGGCCGCGTCGGCATAGACCTCGCCGAAGCTGGCCTGCATCGATTGCAGTTTCGGGAACAGTTCGCGGATCTTCAGGTGGCGCGCCGCCACCTTGGCTTGCGCGGCGATGGTTTTCTGGCGGCCGTCGAGCGTGATATTCGAGGTGATGTCGCCGCCGGCCATGCCGAAGTTCAGCGGCGTCAGGCTCAGCACTTTATCCTTCATGTGGATTTCCGCGACGATATCGTTGAACGGAATATCGTGCGTGCGTACCAATTTCTTGCCCGTGAATTTTACGTCGGCATCGAGCGCATCCCACTTGGCCGTATTGAACTGTTCCACCGGCAAGGCCTTGTCGGCGGGCTGGTTCGCGACCTTGCCGCGTGCCTGTTTCTTGGCGTTGCTTTCCGCGCCGATGGTCGGCCCCAGGTCTTCCAGGCGCAGTTGCTGCGAGGTCAGTTCGCCGCGCAGCAGCGGGCGCGGTTTGCGCGGCAGGTACTGCAGCGTGCCGGCCAGGTCGCTCTGGCCCACCTTGCCCTTGAATTTTTCATAGGTCCAGTTCCAGATCTCGCCCTCTTTCTTGCCCAGCAGGCGGCCCTTGGTGGCGTACTCCGGTGTTTCAGGCAGCAGCACGCCCGTCAACGGATACAGGTCGGCCATGCTGGCGCCGGCCAGGCTCAGTTGCAGGTCGATGCCGGACAGCGAGCGCGGATCGGTCAGGGTGCCGTCGATGCTGGCCTTGTTCTTGCCCAGCACGGCATTGGCCTGGATCGGATAAACGGTATGCTCGCCGGTCAGCGACAGCACGGCGCCGGCCTTGCCGCCACCGGTAACGGGCGCCTTCCGGTAGGTGCCGCCCAGGGTAAAGGCGATGCCGAATTTTTCCACCTTGTCGCCCGCCGGCGCGTCGTTCGGCGTGGCGTCCGGCGCGGTCGAGCTGACCTTGGCGTTCATGTCCAGATCGATGGCCTGGTCCAGGTAGCGGATGGTGCCGGCGGCGAACGCCATGCGCTGGATTTCCACATCCCATTCCGACGGACCGTTATCTTTCAGGGTCCAGCTGTTGCTGCCGTCGGCGCGGCGCTGCAGCGCGATCTGCGGCGCGTCGAGCGCCAGGTCGGTCAGCACCACGCGGTGATCGAGCAGCGGCAGCAGGTGGGTCGAGACGACGATGCGTTTGGCGCTGGCCATCTGCGGGCCGGCCGTGGCCCAATCCGGATTGCTCATGCGTACATCGTTGGCGGTAATGGTCGGGCGCGGCACGTAGCGGCGCCAGCCGGCTTCGGTTTTCAGGCCCTGGTGGAATTTCACGTCCAGGTCGCCGCCGATGACGAATTCGCGGCCTGTGCTTTCCGAAACCTTGCGGTTGATGTACGGACGGGCGCGGTTCCAGTCGAACGTCAGGATGAAGATGATGACCAGAATGATCAGCGCCAGCAGGGTGGCCAGGGTCCAGCCGAATATTTTCAAAGGTTTTGAGCGTGCCATGGGATCCCTATCATGATGATTTTTAAATCAATGTAGAGAAATCGCTCATACTGGTCGGTGCGGTAGGTTACGTAAGTAGGCGTGGCGGACAGCGCAAGCATTTTATAATTGCACCCATTCAATCTTGGAGCAGCCATGAGCGTCACGATCTACCACAACACCGCCTGCGGCACCTCGCGCACCACCTTGCAGCTGATCCGCGATGCAGGCATCGAACCGGTCATTGTTGACTATGTGAAGCAGCCGCCGACGCGTGCCGAGTTGATCGACTTGATCGCGCGCGCTGGCCTGAGCGTACGGGCTGCCATGCGCGACAAGGGCGCGCTGTACGATGAGCTGGGGCTGGCTGATGCTGCCTTGAGCGACGAGGCGCTGCTGGACGCCATGCAGGCCCAGCCGATATTGATCAACCGTCCGTTTGTGGTGACGGAGCTGGGCGTGCGCCTGTGCCGTCCCGCAGATAAGGTATCGGAAATATTGCCCATTAGTTCGTAGGTCGGATTAGCGGTGCGGCCGAGGCCGCAGGGCGTAATCCGACACCACCACGGTCAGCGCCAACAATGTTGTCGGATTACGCGCGAAGCGCTCATCCGACCTACTTTGCTACATGACGGACACAATAAAAAACGGCGCCATCGGCGCCGTTCTCAATAATGCCAGAGTCTCAATCAGTGATTGCGATCCACGGCAAACGAGCACAGTTGCAGCAGGGATTGCTTGTAGACACTGTCCGGCCAGCCGGCAATCGCGTCGGCGGCGCGCTGGCCGGCGATTTCCGCCTGCTGGCGCGTGTAGTCGAGCGCGCCGCTGCTGGTGACCGCTGCCAGGATGGTGTCGAAATGCTGTTCGTCGCCTTGCTCGATGCAGCTGCGCACCAGCTCGCGCTGTTCCGGCGTACCATTCTCCATCAGATAGATCAATGGCAGGGTAGGTTTGCCTTCACGCAAGTCGTCGCCCACGTTCTTGCCGATTTCGGCGGCGTCGCCTGCATAATCGAGCACGTCGTCGATCAGCTGGAAGGCGGTACCGAGCGAGCGGCCGTATTCGGCAGCCGCTTCGATATCGGCTTCGCTGGCGCCGGCGATCAATGCACCCAGTTGCGCCGAGGCTTCAAACAGCTTGGCCGTCTTCGAGCGGATCACGTTCAGGTAGCTGTCCTGCGTCACGTCCGGATCGTGCATGTTCAGTAACTGCAGCACTTCGCCTTCGGCGATCACGTTGGTGGCGTCCGACAGGATCTTCATCACGCGCATATTGTCCAGCGAGACCATCAGCTGGAACGAACGCGAATGCAGGAAGTCGCCCACCAGCACCGAGGCGGCATTGCCGAACAGCGCATTGGCGGTCTGGCGGCCGCGGCGCATCGACGATTCATCGACCACGTCGTCGTGCAGCAGGGTCGCGGTATGGATGAATTCGACCACGGCGGCCAGCTCATGATGCTGCGTGCCGCGGTAGGCATGCGCATTGGCGACCAGCAAGATCAGTACCGGGCGGATGCGTTTGCCGCCTGCGCTGATGATGTATTCCGCGATCTGATTGATCAGAATGACATCGGAATGCAGTTTTTGGCGAATCACCGTGTTGACTGCGTCCATGTCGGCGGCAATCGTTTGCACGATGGTGTTTTGGTTAACGTGTTTGTTAGCGTCAGACAAGGCGAACCTGCAATAGATTGTGGGTGCGGCGATTATACGACATGGCATGCCAGCGCGTGCCATTTGACTATGGCAACAGAACAATTGATTGACTTCGCGGCAATGCCGGCGCCACCCTGACATCGTGTCCAGGTTGCCGACATACCACGATCATGAGGCTTTGTGAATAGTTTTTGACGCGTTTTCTCAGTCCGTGTATAATCGCTGGTTCCCCCTGTTGTGTACGGCTTGCTTTGCGTGGCAGTGGGACAAATTCTTTCAACATTTGATGAGGTTTCAAATCATGTACGCGGTCATAAAAACCGGTGGCAAACAATACAAAGTTGTCGCTGGCGAAAAACTTAAAGTAGAACAGATACCGGCAGACATTGGTTCCGAAATCACCATCGATCAAGTTCTCGCAGTAGGCGCGGGCGACACCATTAAATTTGGTGCGCCATTGGTCGAAGGTGCAACGGTACTGGTTACGGTTGTGGCGCATGGTCGCCATGATAAGGTCAAAATTTTCAAGATGCGTCGTCGTAAGCACTACCAGAAGCATCAGGGCCATCGCCAGAATTTTACCGAAATCCAAATCGTTTCGATCAACGGCTAATTGCCGCTGTTTGAATTAATCAGCTATCAAGGAGTCTTAAATGGCACACAAAAAAGGCGGCGGCACAACGCGAAACGGCCGTGATTCAGAATCAAAACGTCTGGGCGTCAAAGTCTACGGCGGCCAAGCTATCAATGCTGGCGGCATCATCATTCGTCAACGCGGCACCCCGGTGCGCGCTGGCGAAGGCGTAGGCATGGGCAAGGACCACACTCTGTTCGCGTTGATCGCTGGCAAAGTGAAGTTCGTTGTCAAAGGTGCTGGCTCGAAGCAATTCGTGACCGTTGTACCAAACGAAGCAGTACCAGCGTAAATGCAGCCTGGGGCGCCTTGCGCTCCGCTGACACACGCATGATGTAAGGCGCAAGCCTTCAATCGAAAGGCTCTGCCCAAGGTAGAGCCTTTTTAGTTTTATGGCGGCAAAATTATGAAGTTTATCGACGAAGCAAAAATCGAAGTCATCGCGGGCGATGGCGGCAACGGCTGTGCCTCTTTCTGCCGTGAAAAATTCAGGCCTTTTGGCGGCCCCGATGGCGGCGATGGCGGAAAGGGCGGCACCATCTGGGCAGTCGCCGACCGCAATATCAACACGCTCGTCGATTTCCGCTTTTCCAAAATGCACAAGGCGCGCAATGGCGAGCCTGGCCGCGGCGCCGATTGCTACGGCAAGGGCGCTGACGATATTCACCTGCGCATGCCGGTCGGCACCCTGATCGTCGACCATGCCAGCGGTGAGATCCTGGCCGACCTGACCGAACACGGTCAAATTGAAATGCTGGCCAAGGGCGGCGAAGGCGGATGGGGCAATATCCACTTCAAGTCCTCGACCAACCGCGCGCCGCGCCAGAAGGGCGAGGGCAAGGAAGGCGAACGCCGCGAACTGCGCCTGGAACTGAAAGTGCTGGCCGACGTCGGCCTGCTGGGCATGCCGAATGCCGGCAAGTCGACTTTCATTTCGGCCGTCTCGAACGCGCGCCCGAAAATTGCCGATTACCCATTTACCACCCTGCACCCGAACCTGGGCGTGGTGCGCGTGTCGCACGAGAAGAGCTTTGTGATCGCCGATATTCCCGGCTTGATCGAAGGCGCTTCCGAAGGCGCGGGCCTGGGCCACCAGTTCCTGCGCCACCTGCAGCGCACCGGCCTGCTGCTGCACATCGTCGACCTGGCGCCGTTCGAGACCAACGTCGATCCGGTCAAGGAAGCCAAGGCGCTGGTCAAGGAACTGAAAAAGTACGACGAGTCGCTGGTCGACAAGCCGCGCTGGCTGGTGCTGAACAAGCTCGACATGGTGCCGGAAGAAGATCGCAAGAAACTGGTGAAGGACTTCCTCAAGCGTTTCGCCTGGAAGGGTCCCGTATTCGAGATCTCCGCGCTGAACCACCAGGGTTGCCCGGAACTGGTCAATGCGATTTACCAGCATCTGGAAGAGAAGAAACACAGCGAAAGCCGTGCCGAAGAAACGCAGATGACCGAAGAAGCACGCGGCATCTCGTCGATCGACCCGGACGATCCGCGTTTCAAGATCCTGGACTAAGGTTTTATCCTGATGCCGGTACTGGCGGCAGTTGCCACGCCCGCGCGCAAGCTGGCGTGGCAGCGACGCATCCTGCAGCTGATCGCGGCGGTCTATGGGCTGGCCGTGTTCGCCTGCCTGCTGTTCGCCGACGAGATGGCGGCCGGCATGGGCATCTTTCTCAATGGCGTGAATGGCTACAGCCAGTTCTACGCCAGTCATGTCGGCCTCTGGGGCGCTACCGCGCTCCTGGCGCTGTTCGCGGCACGGCAGGGCGAACCGCCCGTCCTCGGCGATATCACTGCATTGTTGGTCCTGGCGCAAGTCGCCGGCCGCCTGTTCGCGGCCATCGGCGTCGGCATGCCCCAGGGTTTTGTGTTGTGCATGTGCGCGATGGAACTGACGGCGGGGCTGGCATTGTTGCTGCTGCGTCCGGCGCGCTGACCGATAAGACTCTTCCATGAATTCCGTGATTCAAAAAGCTACCCGCATCATCATCAAGGTCGGCTCCTCGCTGGTCACCAACGACGGCCGCGGTCTCGACCACGCCGCCATCGCGCGCTGGGCCGCGCAGATCGCCGGCTTGCGCGCACTGGGCAAGGAAGTGGTGCTGGTCAGCTCGGGCGCCATCGCCGAAGGCATGCTGCGCCTCGGTTTCGAGCGCCGCCCCACCGACATCCATGAATTGCAGGCCTGCGCCGCCGTCGGCCAGATGGGTCTGGCGCAAATCTACGAAAGCAGTTTCCGCGCGCACAGCCTGGGCACGGCGCAAGTGCTGCTGACACATGCCGACCTGGCCGACCGCGAGCGCTACCTGAACGCCCGCTCGACCCTGACGACGTTGCTGCGTCTGGGCGTGGTGCCGATCATCAATGAAAACGACACGGTGGTCACCGACGAGATCAAGTTCGGCGACAACGATACGCTCGGTGCGCTGGTGGCCAATCTGATCGAAGCCGATGCGCTGGTGATCCTGACCGACCAGCACGGCCTGTTTTCGGCCGATCCGCGCAAGGATCCGAACGCCAGCCTGATCACGCAGGGCGTGGCCGGCGATCCGGCCCTGGAGGCGATGGCCGGCGGCGCTGGCAGCAGCCTGGGCCGCGGCGGCATGCTGACCAAGATCCTGGCCGCCAAGCGCGCTGCCAAGTCAGGCGCGCACACCATTATCGCCTGGGGCCGCGACAGCGACGTGCTGAGCCGCCTGGCGCAGGGCGAAGCGATCGGCACCGAACTGCGCGCGCAGACGGGCCAATTGACGGCGCGCAAGCAATGGATGGCCGATCATCTGCAGACGGCCGGCGCGGTGGTGCTCGATGCGGGCGCCGTGCAAAAGCTGAAACTGGAAGGCAAGTCATTGCTGCCGATCGGCGTGACGGCGGTACAGGGCGAGTTCGGCCGCGGCGCCGTGATCACCTGCCTCGATGACGCCGGCGTGCCGGTGGCGCGCGGCCTGTGCAATTACACCAGCGGCGAAGCGCGCCGCATCCTGCGCAAACCATCCGCCGAGATCGAAGCGATCCTCGGCTTCATGGAAGGCCATGAGCTGATCCACCGCGACAATATGGTATTGCTATAATGTGCGAAGCGGCCCTGATGGGCCGCTTTTTTTCAGGTCAGGGACGGCATCGGTGTCTTGTCCTTGTATTCGCACAAGTCGGCAATCATGCAGTTCCAGCACTGTGGCTTGCGCGCAATGCAGGTGTAGCGACCGTGCAGTATCAGCCAATGATGGGCATCGAGCAAGAAATCTTTTGGTACGAATTTGAGCAATTTTTGCTCCACGATCTCGACATTCTTGCCCGGTGCGATACCGGTGCGGTTCGAGACGCGGAAGATATGCGTGTCGACCGCGATCGTCGGTTCGCCGAAGGCCGTATTCATCACCACATTGGCCGTCTTGCGGCCCACGCCGGGCAAGGCTTCCAGCGAGGCGCGGTCGCGCGGCACCTCGCCGCCATGCTGGTCCAGCAAGATCTGGCAGGTGGCCAGCACGTTTTTCGCCTTGGTGCGGAACAGGCCGATGGTGCGGATGTAGCTGGTCAGCTCGTCCAGGCCCAGCGCCAGCATCGCAGCCGGCGTATTGGCGACCGGATACAGCAGGCGCGTGGCCTTGTTGACCGACACGTCGGTGGCTTGCGCCGACAGCAGCACGGCGATCAGGAGCTCGAACGGTGTCGTATATTCAAGTTCGGTTTTCGGGGAGGGATTGGCGGCGCGAAAGCGCGTAAAAATTTCCAGGCGTTTGGCGGCGTTCATGCGTCTTTTTCCGGAGTGTCAGGGCCTGGCGCTGCGCTGGCGGCGGCCGCTTTGGCGCGCGCCCGTTCCATGGCGGCGGCGATAATGGCGCGCTTGCGTTCCTTTTCGGCCAGCTCGGCGGCATTGCCCGGGACTTCCTGCGTCAATTCCTGCATCTTCGAGACGGCCTTGGCGGCCAGCCGCGCCTCGTTTTCCTCGGCCTCGCGGCGCAGCCTGCCGGTGCGCAAGTCGTGGCGCGCGCGCGCCTCATCGGCTTCGATCTGGCTCCAGGCGTCCCAGCCGGTCGCCTCGCCGCTGACCGGATACATGACGATGCAGTCGACCGGGCAGGGCGCCACGCACAGGTCGCAGCCAGTGCACAGGCTGGTCACGACCGTGTGCATCTGCTTGGCGGCCCCAGTGATCGCATCGACCGGGCAGGCCTGGATGCACAGGGTACAGCCGATGCACAGCGCTTCATCGATATAGGCGACGGAGCGGGGACGTTCAAAGCCGTTGACGGGATTGAGCGGGATGACTTTCTTGCCCAACAAGTTCGCCAGCATGGCGATGCCTTGCGCGCCACCGGGCGGACACTGGTTGATGTCGGCGCCGCCTGCGGCAATCGCCTCGGCATATGGGCGGCAGCCGCTGTAGCCGCACTTCGTGCATTGCGTCTGCGGCAGCAAATCTTCGATCTGGTCGGCGAGAGAGGGGGGAGCTGGGTGCGGCACGGTCTTCTTCAATACGCTAAAACGATATTATCGGCCATCTGGCCCGCGCACAAGTAAAAAACCTGTCTGGCAGGAGGGATAGCTGCGGGCTTCCTGTATTGCATTTCCAACAGGAATCAATAACTTCCAATAAACAACTTTGAAAACTTGCTGTTGTATGGGAGGATAATTCATCGGTAAAAATCGACCGCAGGCCCTGGCGTAACGATAGGATCAACCAATGCATTTCCTCCGGACAGTTGCTTTGTCCACCTGTTTGCTTGTCATTTCCGCGCCAGGCGGCGTGCTGTCCAGTGCACAGGCGCAGGAGGCGTCGGCCGCACGCATCGTGCGCTTTGCCACCGATGACTGGCCGCCGTTCGTGTCGCGCAAGCTGCCGGCCGACGGCATGTCGGCTGCCATGGTCAGCACGGTATTCGAACGCCTGGGCTACCAGGTCAAATACGAGTATTTCCCCTGGAAGCGCACCATGCAGTTTGGCCTCAGCAGTCCCCGCTATGCCGGCTTCATGGCGGTCTGGCGTACGCCCGAACGTGAAAAGCTCTGCCATTTCTCCGTGCCTATTGGCAACACGTTAACCGTGCTGGCCTATCTGAAGGAGGATGGACCACCGGGCGCGAGTCTGCAGGAACTGGGCAGGCTGCGCATCGGCACCGTGGCCGGCTATTCGAATGGCGAGCAGTTCGATGCCATGGCCGCACGTGGCGAGCTGAGCACGGAAGAAGGCCTGAACGACGCCACCAACCTGAAAAAACTGCTGATCCGGCGCTACCGGGTGATCGTCATCGAGCGCCATGTGCTGCAGCATCTGCTGATGGGGTCGGAATTTTCCAGGGCCGAACGCGACCGCATCGCCTTCGTCGATACTGCCTTCAAGGAGCGTCCCGTGCATGTCTGCTTCAAGCGCGACGCCGAGGGCGCGCTGCAACAGAAGCGCTTTAACGAGGCCGCGCGCGAGGTCGATATGGCCAGGCTGGAACGCGATTACTGGAAACGCCTGGACCAGGCCCTGGCCAGCGCGCCTGCTGCGCCGTAAGCATGAAAAAACGGCACGCCTGCTTGCGCCGGCGTGCCGTTGTCATAAGACTGGCGGATCAGGAATGCTTCTGGATGAATTCGCCGATTTTCGGGCAGATGATTTCGCGCCAGCGGCGGCCCGAAAAAATGCCGTAGTGGCCGCATTTCGGCGCCACGAAGTCCTGCTGCATCTCGGCCGGAATGCCGCTGCACAGGTCATGCGCGGCTTGCGTCTGGCCGGCGCCGGAAATGTCGTCGAGTTCGCCTTCGACGGTAAACAAGGCAACGTTGGTGATGTCCTGCGGCCGCACCAGCTGGCCGCCCACTTCCCACGTGCCCATCGGCAGCTTGAATTCCTGGAATACTGTTTTGATCGTTTCCAGGTAGTACTCGGCCGGCATGTCGAGCACCGCGTTGTACTCGTTGTAGAACTGGCGATGGCCTTCCGCCGGTTCGTCGTCGCCCGTCACCAGGTGCATGTAGAACTCGCGGTGGCTCTGTGCGTGGCGGCCCGGATTCATGGCGATAAAGCCGGCGTGCTGCAGGAAGCCCGGATAGACCTTGCGGCCAAAGCCCGGGTAGTTCGGCGGCACCGCGTAGATGACGGTATTTTCAAACCACGAGAATTTCTTTTCCGTCGCCAGGTTGTTGACCTGCGTGGGCGAGCGGCGCGGATCGATCGGGCCGCCCATCATGGTCATGGTTTTCGGCATGTGCGGATCGTTGGCGGTGGCCATCAGCGAGATGGCGGCCAGCACCGGCACGGTTGGCTGACAGACCGAGATCACGTGCAGGTCCGGCGCCAGCAGGCGGATGAATTCCTGCACATAATAAATATAGTCATCGAGGTGGAACGGGCCTGCGGCCAGCGGCACCATGCGCGCGTCGGTCCAGTCGGTGATGTAGACGTCGTGTTCGGCCAGCAGACCGCGCACGGTATCGCGCAGCAGGGTCGAGTGGTGGCCGGACAGGGGGGCAACCAGCAGCACTTTTGGCTGCTGCAAACCTTCGGTCTCTTTTTTGAAGTGAATCAGGCGACAAAATGGTTTTGTCACGACAACGTGTTCGAGGATGTCGACGCTCTCGCCCTTGACGAGCACGGATTGGATGTCAAACTGGGGTTTTTCGTAGTCTTTGCCAAGGCGGTACATCAGCTCGTAGCCGGCTGCGATGCGTTGCGAAAACGGGGTGTGGGCCAGAGGGGAAACCGGGTTGGTAAATAACTTGGAGGACATGTCTGCCCATTGCATCACCGGAGTGAGGAAAGAGCGTTGCAGTTCGTGCAGTTGGTAAAGCATATAGAGTCCTTGTGTAATTCCAAGCGCCATGCGGCTCAAATATCATAATCCAATTCTATGATGTTTGTTGAGGGCAAAATGTGCTTTACCGCGCATAGGGCCACGCTTTGCGGCATGTGTGGCATTTCTGTCGGCATTCCCGCCACAACCGCGTGGACAGTCAGGCAACCATGTTTCAAACATAAAAAAAGCAGCGTTTCCGCTGCTTTTCGGTCCTGCCTGCTACGTGCTGTTACTTGACCAGCAGGTGCAGCTTGTCCTTGACGTCCTTCATTTGCTCGGCTTCCGGCAAGGCAGGCTTGGTCTTGGTGATCGACGGCCAGTTACGGGCCAGGTCGACGTTGATCTTGATGAAGGCCTGCTGGTCGCCTGGTACATCTTCTTCCGCGAAAATCGCGTTCACCGGGCACTCTGCCACGCACACTGCGCAGTCAATACATTCGTCCGGATCGATCGCCAGGAAATTCGGGCCTTCCCGGAAACAATCTACCGGGCAGACATCGACGCAATCGGTGTAACGACAGGCGACGCAGGATTCGGTGACAACGTGGGTCATAACAGTCCTATCAAATGGGGAGGTGCTGTAGCGCCTGCAGGAACATCAATGGCGCGTACTAAAGCAAAGCACCGTATTTTAAGGCAATTCGCTATTTCTCACAAATCCGCTTTATATACAATACGTATAAGCAAATTCATTTTTTGCCGGCACCACGCTCTATGGGGGAAGGGTAGTCATGTCCGCAGACCTGGCCGGCAACGATGGGCAAAAAAACCACACCCATTGTGCCTGCACTTTATGAAGGTCAATGATTGCCGTGAATGTCAGGCGCTGGCGCGGATCTTCGCCACCAGGGGTTGCCAGCGTGCCGCGTGCGCGCCGCCATCGTCGGCAAAGGTCAGCGTGCGGCGCGCATCGGGCGCGTCGACGGTGATGCGCCACTGCGGGATATCGGCGCCCACCGGTGCGTCGTCGCCCGCGGCGGCGTCGCCCGGCTCCTGGCTGAAAAAGCCGCAGCCAGCCAGCGCCGCTTCGAGTGCGTGGCCGGCCGGATGGGCCTCGGTGTCGATCTCGTAGTGCTCGCGCAGGCCGGCAAAGCCGCCGCTGCTGGTTGCCGAAATTTTCATGGGGTTCCCTATGGTTGATGGATGGGGCTGCCTGCTCAGTCGTGACGGGGAGCGTAGTCGCGGCACCAGGCCGCCAGCGCTTCGCGCTCTGCATCGAAGAGCTGGTCCGATTCGCTGTACTCGGCGTGGTTCATGGTACCGCAGCAGGCGCGGCGGTCCTGCACGGCGTCCTCGTCATCCACCGCATCGGCCGCCCATGCCGGCGCGCCATCCCCTTCGCCGTGGCCGTCAGCTTGTGTGCGCAGCACCTCGCGCACGATGAAGCTGTTGCGGATGAACTCCAGATACGCCGTTCTGCCATCGGCCTGGGCCAGCGCCAGCATGTGATTGGCCACGTCGGCATAGGTGGCCGCACGGGCAGGTGCGGCCAGCAGCGCGCGCAGCACCAGGCTGCACAGGTAGTCGCCGCAGCGCAGCAGCACCGCCGCGTCGTCTTCCAGCTGCGGACTGCGTTCATGGTCGAAGATGTCGGCCAGGATGTCGTAGATGGCGCCCGTAAACACTTGCGAGATGGCATGCACTTCCGTGCCGGCCTGCGACAGCTTGATGTCGTTGTCGGCATTGCGCAAGCCATTGGGCCGGCCCAGGGCCAGTCCGAACTGCTCGGCCATGTCGGCCAGAAAGGTCTTGTCGTGCAGGTCGGCCTTGGTCTGTGCGATCACCGCTTCGACCTGGTCCAGCTGGGACAGCGCCAGGAAGATGGCAGTCAGGTCGCCGAACGACTCGTGCAGGCCGCCCGTTTGCGGCGGATTGTTGCTGAGTAGCCAGTTCGGTTTCAGCCCGTCAAGGATGGCGTGTCCCGTTTCATGGGCCACGATATCGAGCGAGCGGCAGGTGTAGACGCGTTCGGTGGCGCCGCTGGGGATGAAGTCGCCGAATTTCAGGGCCTGGTCGCTGCGGCTGTAATAGGCGTTCATGACATTGGGCAAGCCATGCGGATAGACGCGCAGTGGTTTGGTGTTGCTGGCGCTGTTCCATTGCCATGGCAGTGGCGCCGCCGTGCCGTCGACGGCCAGCGCGCGCTGGAACATGGTCAGCGTCATGCGCACGATGGCAAAGGTGTGCACGGCGTCGAACTGGTCGGTATTGGGCGAGACGATGAAGTCGCCAAACGCGTTCGGGCTGACTTGCGCGATGCCCGGCTCGCCAAAGGTAATGCGCGCATCGCGCGGACCTTGCACGATCAGGCCCGGCAGGAAAGCCTTGCGCGTGCCCAGTTCGCTGACGGACGGGTCCTGTTTCCATATCAGCACGCGCGAACCGACGGGGATGGCGGCCGTCTTGCGCGCCGGTGCGCTGCTCAGGCGCGGCGTGCCTGGCTGCAAGGTCAGCTGCGCATGCTTGCGGTGCTCGCGATACGGCGCCGAGGGGGTGGGGACATAGCCGACCGGCAGCGCGACGCATTTGGTGAGCACGGCTTCGACGGGCACGATGACTTTCTGGTCCATGATGGTTCTCCACGACGGGACGACTGAAACTGAAATAGTCGGCCTGTGTCGGTGGTGCTGGTTTGACGCGGCGCAAATGGGTGAGGGAAATCGGCGGCTGGTATCATGGCAGCTAGTGCAACACCCGTTTTGATGAAAAGGAAGGTTTTGATGGCGGATATAAATATAGTTCAGCAACATAAGCTGACAGCGGAAAAAGCCCGCGCGGCGGCACAGCAGGTGGCCGACAAGCTGGCCCAGGAATATGACCTGGCCTGCGCCTGGGATGGCGATGTGCTGCGCTTCGAGCGCAGCGGCGTGGACGGTTCGCTGACGCTGGAGAAGGACCAGGCCCAGCTGAACCTGAAGCTGGGCTTCATGCTCAGCGCGTTTGCGCCCATGATCGAAAGCAAGATCGCCGACAAGATGCGCAAGGTATTTACCGAGCCGGCATAAGCGTTCGCCGAGCGCTTGCTCGACGTCGTTTTTAGTGGTAAGGACAGCATAGTCATTGCCCGGCGGACAGTCTTCTGGCCGCCAGTTTTACCCGCATTTCCCTGCGACTTTAAGCCGCTTATGTGTGCTGGCGAACATTGCTAGCATATTTCAATTTGGAAAGCTATTGGACTTTTGCATCTTTTTGCGTTATACTTGACGCATATTTACAACAGCTATCTCCTGCATCACCCTCTGTTGCATCCTCTGCTTTGCAGCCAGCGACGCTGGTTCGGTAGTAAAACAATCCTTGGGCCTTGCGCCCGTACTTGAGCCGTAGTTAAGCCCATATCAAGCAAGAATTTGATCCATATTTTTTGGTCAAATACATTTGGTGCCATGTATTTGCATGGCGCCCGCGTCGTTAAAAGTCCTGAATCCCAGCCTCTTTTGACGCGCAGACGGCACCCCGGCCTGGCTAGCGCCTTCACCGGTCACACGCGTGCCACCCCTTTTCCAGTCGCTCCCGTGCGCTTGCCGCGCCGGTGGTCAGCCGACGGCAAAAGCTTTGCTGATTCCCGCCGCAGGCTAGTGGCCTGCCGGGTTTCAATCCATTCGTCAAATCGAGGGAGAACCACAACGTGGCAAAACAAATCATTATCGACCATGTATTCAAAGTGTTCGGCGACCAGCCGCAAGAAGCACTTGAACTCGTCCGCCAGGGCGCCAGCAAGCAGGACATCCTGGCGCAGACCGACTGCACCATCGGCGTGTTCGACGCCACCTTTACCATCGAAGCGGGCGAGATTTTCGTCATCATGGGCCTGTCCGGTTCGGGCAAGTCGACCTTGGTGCGCATGCTCAACCGCCTGATCGAGCCGACCGACGGCCGTATCATAATCGACGGCAATGACATCAATACCTTGCCCGACAAGCAGCTGCGCGCCTTGCGCCGCAAGGACATCAGCATGGTGTTCCAGTCGTTCGCGCTGCTGCCGCAGATTACCGTGCTCGACAATACCGCCTTCGGCATGGAACTGGCCGGCATGCCAAAAGCCGAACGCCATGCGCTGGCGCTGGAAGCACTGGAGCAGGTGGGACTGGCCGGCTACGGCGCCAGCTACCCCGACGAACTGTCGGGCGGCATGCAGCAGCGCGTGGGCCTGGCCCGCGCGCTGGCCTGCGATCCGGCTATCCTGCTGATGGACGAGGCGTTTTCCGCGCTCGATCCAATCATGCGCACGGAAATGCAGTCGGAACTGCTGCGATTGCAACAGATCAAGCGCCGCACCATCGTCTTCATTTCGCACGATCTCGATGAAGCGATGCGCATCGGCGACCGCATCGCCATCATGAAAGACGGCCATGTGGTGCAAGTGGGCACGCCGGAAGAAATCCTGCGCAAACCGGCCAACGACTACGTGCGCAACTTCGTGCGCGGCGTCGATGCGGCGGCCGTCTTCAAGGCCAGCGATATCGCCCGCAAGAGCCAGATCGTGGTGTCGGAGTCGCCCACCCGTGGTTCGCGCGCGGCGCTGTCGATGCTGGAAGAGCAGGATCGCGCGTATGCCTATGTAGTCAGTCCGCAGCGCAAGTTCCTCGGCGTGGTCTCGGCCGATTCGCTGCGCAACGCGCTCGACGGCCATGTCGGACCGCTGGGCCTGGCGCACGCTTATTTGCCCGAAGTGCAGACCATCGATGCGGACGAGCCCGTCGCCGGCCTGTTCGGCCAGGTGGCGCAGCTGCCGTACGCCGTGCCGGTGGTGGCCAATGACGGCAGCTTCCGCGGCGCCATCAGCAAGACTACCTTGCTGAAGTTCCTCGACCGCGATACGCCAGCCATTGCCGAGCCACAATTACAGAAAGGACAAGCATGAATCCAGATACCGTTACTGCCGCCGAGCCGGTCGTTGAACACGCCGCCCAGATCAATCCCTGGCTGCCCTCCGCGCCGACCGACACCTCGTGGCTGGACGCCGCCGGCGCCACCGCCACGCCCGAACACGCGAGCGGCTTTCACCTGACGCAGCTGTTTGACGGCTCGCTGCCGCTGGAAGCCTGGATCAACCAGGGCCTGGGCTGGGTGGTCGCCAATTTCCGTCCGTTTTTCCAGGCCGTGCGCGCGCCGATCGACGCCACCCTGACCGGCGTGAGCGATGTGCTGCTGGCCGCGCCGTCGCTGACGGTGATCGCCATTATCGGCCTGCTGGCATGGCAATTTACCAGCCGCGCGCTGGCGATCGGCACCGTGGTGTCGCTGCTGATCGTGTCTATGCTGGGCATCTGGCCGGAAGCGATGATCACCCTGTCGCTGGTGCTGACCTCGCTGGTGTTCTGCATGATTATCGGTTTGCCGCTGGGGATCTTCCTGGCCAGCAGCGACCGTGCGCAAAACATCCTGCGCCCGCTGCTGGACGCCATGCAGACCACGCCCGCTTTTGTGTACCTGGTGCCGGTAGTGATGCTGTTTGGTATCGGCAATGCGCCGGGCGTGATCGTCACCATCATCTTCGCCTTGCCGCCGCTGGTGCGCCTGACCAACCTCGGCATCCGCCAGGTGCGTCCGGACCTGATCGAAGCGGCGCGCGCCTATGGCGCCTCGCCGTGGCAGCTGCTGACCCGCGTGCAGTTCCCGCTGGCCATGCCGAACATCATGGCCGGCATCAACCAGTCGCTGATGCTGTCGCTGTCGATGGTGGTCATCGCCTCGATGATCGCCGTCGGTGGCCTGGGCCAGATGGTATTGCGCGGCATCGGCCGCCTGGACATGGGCCTGGCGACCGTCGGCGGCCTGGGCATCGTGCTGCTGGCCATCACGCTGGACCGCCTGACGCAGGCCATGGGCCAGCCGCGCCGCGGCGTGCGCCACTGGTACCAGACCGGTCCGGCCGGTTTCGTGATGCGGCTGGTACGCGGCAATGCAGCGCAGGCGAAAGACGCCGCGCCGGCCACGCTGGCCACCGCACAATAACAAGAAAGGATTTCTATGCATCAAGTTGAACATTTTAAAGTCACACGTAAATCGCAACGCAAGTTCCAGTGGCTGTCGTTTCTCGGCATTGCCGCGCTGGCGCTGAGCACCAGCCTGGCGATGGCGCAAACGCCTGACGCATCGCTGCCCGGCAAGGGCATCAAGGTGCAGGCGCTGCAAAGCTCGATCGCGGAAGAAACCTTCCAGACCATGCTGGTCGAGCGCGCGCTGGAAAAGCTCGGCTACGAGATGCAGCCGATCAAGGAAGTGGAGTATCCGACCGCGCACATCGCGATTGCCAATGGCGACGCCACCTTCCTGGCCGTGCACTGGGACCCGCTGCACAAGGACTATTACGACAATGCGGGCGGCGACGCCAAGCTGATGCGCGTGGGCCAGTATGCAGGGCCGGCGGCGCAGGGCTATCTGATCGACAAGGCGACGGCCGAGAAGTACAACATCACCAATATCGACCAGCTGCGCGATCCGACCCTGGCCAGGCTGTTCGACCATGACGGCGACGGCAAGGCCGACCTGACCGGTTGCAACCCCGGCTGGGGCTGCGAGGCGATGATCGAAAACCATATGGACGCCTACAAGCTGCGCGACACCGTGCAGCATGTGCAGGGCAGCTATTCGGCGCTGATCGCCGACACCATCGGCCGCTACAAGCGTGGCGAACCGATCCTGTACTACACGTGGACACCGTACTGGGTCAGCGGCGTGCTGGTGCCGGGCAAGGATGTGGTGTGGCTGAAGGTGCCGTTCTCGTCCACTCCCGACAAGGTCAATACCCGCCTCGACGATGGCAACGACTATGGTTTTGCCGTCAATACCACGCGCATCGTGGTCAACCGCGAATGGGCCGGCAAGAACCCGGCGGCCTTGAAACTGTTTGAAGTGATGCGGCTGCCGATCGCCGACATCAATGCGCAGAACGAGCGCATGCGTGGCGGCGAAAATACGCAAGCCGATATCGCCCGCCATACGGCCGGCTGGATCAAGTTCCACCAGCGGGAATTCGACGGCTGGATTGCGCAGGCGCTGGCGGCAGCGAAAAAGTAAGTATTTGAACAATAAAAAAGTGGCTACCGATTTGGTAGCCACTTTTGCGTTAACCGCCTGTTCCGGTGGTTATTCGAGAGTTTTTCAGCAGTTTTGGCCTTCTTTGTGCCAAAACGGACTGATCAGTCCTTCAGATCGTCGATCAGATCGATATATTGCTGCTGCGCCTCTTCTTTCGAGGTGCCGGCCAGCGCGGCCCAGGCGTCGAACTTGGCGCGGCCGACGAAATCGGTCATGCCAGGACGCTCGCCGGTGGCGTCGCCACTGGAGGCCTGCTTGAACAGTGCGTAGATTTTCAGCAAGGTCATGTTGTCCGGGCGTTCGGACAGGGTCTTGGAATCGAGCTGTGCTTGGTCGAATTGCTCTTGTAAACTCATATTGGCTCCTCAATGCTGGATGGATCACTGTGACGGGAAGGCGGCAGGTGCGGCGGAGTGGCCACCGTGCCTGCCGCGGTGCCTGACATCATAGTGAAAAAAGCGCGCGGCGCATTAGAGGAGACACTCAAAAAAACGCCGCCCATCAGGGCGGCGCGGGGCAGGGCAGAGGGGAGTGATTACACGCCCAGCAGTTCGACGTCGAAAATCAGGGTGGCGTTCGGTGGAATCACGCCGCCGGCGCCGCGTGCGCCATAGCCCAGTGCTGCCGGGATGATCAGCTGGCGCTTGCCGCCGACTTTCATGCCTTGCACGCCTTCGTCCCAGCCCTGAATCACGCGGCCGGCGCCGAGCGGGAACTCGAATGGGTCGTTGCGGTCCTTGCTGGAATCGAATTTCGAACCGGCGCTGCCGTCGTCGTTTTGCAGCCAGCCCGTGTAATGCACGACAACATTGTTGCCGGCTTGGGCTTCGGCGCCTTCGCCGATCACGGTGTCGGTGTATTGCAGGCCGGAGGCGGTAGTGGTGATGGACATGATATTCCTTGTAGGGACGATAAAAGCTACAGATTGTAGAGCATGGGCCACGAATGCGCCACGGCAGCGCGGCTGTGCGCAGTTGACCATGCTGCCGGGTAATATGTCATCAGGGCGTCGCCGATTATTGCTATCATCGCGCCTCGCACCGTTTGTTTCAGATATCGAGAAAGGGCGCTGATGCGCAATGTAATCAATTCCTATGGCCGCGCGCTGCTGTCCCAGCTGCACGGCAAGATGCTGCTGCTGAGCGTGCTGCCTTTCCTGCTGTCGCTGGTACTGTGGGGCACCTTGCTGTGGTTCGGCCTGCAACCGCTGATCGACAGCCTGCAAGCGCTGTTTACCGAACACGACTGGTTCCGTACCAGCAGCGCCGTGCTGACCACGCTGGGCCTGGGCATGCTGAAAACCGTGATCGTGCCGCTGATCGCCATGTTCGTGCTGTTGCCGCTGATGATACTGACGGCGCTGATTTTCATGGGCGTGCTTGCCATGCCTGCCATCGGCCGGCACGTGGGCGGGCGGCATTTCCCGCAGCTGCACAAAAAACATGGCGGCAGCGTGCTGGGCAGCGTCGGCACGTCGCTGGCCACCTTCCTGCTGTTTATCGTCATCTGGGTGATGCTGGTGCTGCCGCTGCATGTGTTTCCGCCTGCTGCGCTGGTCGGCCAAGCCGTGCTGTGGGGCTGGATGACCTACCGCGTGATGGCCTATGACGCCATGGCCGACTATGCCAGCGCGGAAGAGCGCCACACCATCATGCAGACGCAGCGCATGCCGCTCCTGGCGATCGGCATGGTGTCGGGCGTGGCCGGCGCCGTGCCGGGCATGCTGTGGATGGGCGGCGTGATGTCGGTGGTGTTTTTCCCGTTCCTGGCCGCGTTCGCCATCTGGCTGTACGTGCTGATCTTTATTTTCACGGGCCTGTGGTTCCAGTATTACTGCCTGGAGGCGCTGTCGTCCCTGCGCGGCGTGCGCGGCATGAAAGATGTGCCGGCGGCCGACGCCTGAAAACTTATTACTTTACTGAATTGAACAAGGATAGACATGGCTATCGGACTGATCATCATTGGCGACGAAATTTTGTCAGGCAAGCGGACGGACCAGCATTTCCCGAAAGTGGTGCAACTGCTCAAGGCGCGCGGCTTGCAGCTGAGCTGGGCAGAATATGTGGGTGACGAGCCCGAGCGCATCGTCGCCTTGCTCAAGCGCACCTTTGCCAGCGGCGACATCGTGCTGTGCTTTGGCGGCATCGGCGCCACGCCGGACGACCATACGCGCCAGGCAGCCGCCACCGCGCTGGGCCTGCCGCTGCTGCTGCATCCGCAAGGCAAGCAGAATATCCAGCAGCGCATCACGGAAATGGGCGCAGAGGCGGGCGTGGCGGTCGATCTCGATTCGCCGGAAAACCTGCACCGTCTCAAAATGGCCGAGTTTGCCGAGGGCGCCGAGCTGATCCCGAATCCGTACAACAAGATTGCCGGCTTTGCCATCCGCGAACACTATTTCGTGCCCGGCTTTCCCGTCATGTCGTGGCCGATGATCGAGTGGGTGCTCGATACCCATTATGCGCACCTGTTCAACCAGGTGCCGCATGCGGAACACGCCTTGCTCGTGTATGAAACGGCCGAGTCGCTGCTGACGCCGCTGATGGTGGAACTTGAAGCAAAGTATCCGCAGATCAAGGTGTTCAGCTTGCCCAGCGTGGGCGACGCGCAGACGCGCCGCCATATCGAACTGGGCGTGAAAGGCGAGCCGGCACAAGCCGTGGCTGCGTTTGCCGACATGCGCGCCGCGCTGGACACCATGCAGGCCGAATACCACGCCATCTGACCTTGCCTCCTGCTGCGCCCGGCGTTTTTCGACCCGGCGTGCAGCCGTCTTGCCTCTCGCCTTGCACCTATGTATGCAAGCGTACAGTCCGGTCGTTGTTTTTTTGCGAAAATCTTCGCTGAAGCAAGATTTTTGTGCGCGCTCGCCGGTGCTGTTCATGCCGATGTGGTGCAATGGTGAGCAGGACTTTTGCGTCGCTGTCAGCGTGTTCTGACGGTCGGCGTATGTAGGATTTACCGGTCTGGATATCATGTCAAGCAAGCAGCATCATTACCGGCCCCGCCTGGCCAACGTCTTATCTTGCGCAGAGCACGCCGGCTGTCTTTGCCGTCGCCGCCTGGTCCGCGCCAACCCCGTCATTATTCAACTTTTCCCCAGCATCCCATGAAAGACACAGGCGACAACCTGGCCCATGCCCAACTGCGGCCACCATCCGAACCGGAAACCACTGCGGGAACCGATGCGGGAACCGCGGCAGGTGCCGAGGCGCCGCCGGCCGCGCCGCGCAAGAAACGCCGCTCGCGCGTCTGGCCGATCTTCCTGCTGATCGTGCTGGCGCTGATCGCCGGCATCGCCTGGTTCGTGATGCGCGAAGTGCGCACCTCGGCGCTGCAGGCAGAGTTTTTTACCCGCCTGAGCCGCCAGCTGACGTACAAGGTCGAGCCTGGCCCGAGTCCGGCCGGCGCAATCCGCTATCCGCAGCACGGTCCGTATGACGAGCGGCTCGGCTACGCCAGCCTGCCTGATTTCATCGGCAAGCTCAATGCGCGCGACTATACGGTAACGGCACAGGCGCGCATGTCGCCCAAGATGGTGGAGCTGGCCGACATGGGCGTGTTCGCCACCTATCACGAGAAAAACCGCGCCGGCCTGACCATCCTCGACTGGCGCGCCGCGCCGCTGTTCTCGGCCGTCTACCCAGAGCGCGCCTTCAACGGCTTTGCCGAAGCGCCGCCGGCGCTGGTGCAAAGCCTGCTGTTCATCGAAAACCGCGAATTGCTCGACCCGGGCACGCCCGAGCGCAATCCGGCCGTCGAGTGGGACCGCCTGAGCAAGGCTGTGCTGGACAAGGGACTGAACATGGTCGGCGGCCATCGCGGCGGCGGCGGCAGCACGCTGGCCACGCAGATCGAAAAATACCGCCACTCGGAAGATGGCCGCACCAGCTCCATGAAGGACAAGCTGTTCCAGATGCTGTCGGCCAGCCTGCGCTCGTACCAGGGGGGCGAAAACACCATGGCCGTGCGGCGCCAGATCGTTCTCAATTACCTGAACACCGTGCCGCTGTCGGCGAAAAGCGGTTTTGGCGAAGTCAATGGCATCGGCGACGGCATGTGGGTCTGGTATGGCCGCAATTTTGACGAGGTCAAGGCGCAGCTCAATGCCAAACTCGACCAGCCGGGCAGTGCGCTGGCCTACAAGCAGGCACTGAGTCTGCTGATCGCCCAGCGCCGTCCCTCGCACTACCTGGTGGCCGGCGGCGCCGACCTCGAAGCGCTGACCAACAGCCATTTGCGCCTGCTGGCGCAGGCGGGCGTGATCACGCCGCAGTTGCGCGACGCCGCCATGGCCCAGCCATTGCGTCCATCGGCGGCCTCCGGCGTGCAGTCGGAAGCGGCCACCTCGTTTGTCACGCGCAAGGCCTCGAACGCCGTGCGCAATCACCTGGCAGGCATGCTGGGCGATCCGCGCCTCTACAACCTCGACCGTCTTGATTTGAAGGTGGTCAGCACGCTCGACGCGCAGGCGCAAAATGCCGTCACGAAAGTGCTGCGCGAATTGCGCGATCCGGAAGTGGCGAAAGCGGCCGGCCTGACGGGCAAGGGCATGCTGGGCAATGGCGACCCGGCCAACGTGGTGTACAGCTTTACCTTGCTGCAAAAGGGCGACAAAGCCAACCTGCTGCGCGTGCAGACCGATAACTTCGACCAGCCGCTCGACATCAACGAGGGCGCCAAGCTCGACCTGGGTTCCACCGCCAAGCTGCGCACGCTGGTCAGCTACCTCGACATCGTCGACCAGTTGCAAAAACGCTATGGCGCCATGTCGTCCACCGAGCTGTCGAAGGTGGCCGTCGATCCGAAGGACATGCTGACGCAGTGGGGCATCGCCTATCTGTCCGCGAAACCCGTGGGCGAAGCGCGCAACCTGCCGGACATGCTGGCGGCGGCGATGGAACGAAAATATTCGGGCAATCCCGGCGAAGGCTTCTTTACCGGTGGCGGCCTGCATCACTTCGGCAACTTCTCGCGCCTCGACGACAGCCGCATCATGACGGTGCAGCACGCCTTGCAGCAGTCGACCAACCTGGTGTTCGTGCGCCTGATGCGCGACGTGGCGCGCTACTACATGTTCTCGCGCCCCGATTCGTCGGCCTCGCTGCTGGCCGATGCGGACGATCCGCGCCGCGCCCAGTACCTGAGCCGCTTTGCCGACAAGGAAGGGCGCGAATTCCTGCACCGTTTCTACCAGAAATACCGTGGCAAGAGCATCGACGAACAGGAGAAAGTCCTGCTGGCCAGCATCCGGCCGACGCCGGTGCGCCTGGCCAATATCTACCGCACCGTCAATCCGAAAGGCACACAGGCCGAGTTTGCCGACTTCCTGAACGCCAACCTGCCGTCGCAAAATGAAGTACCGCCCGAGCGCGTGGCGAAAATGTACGACCAGTATGCGATGGAAAACTGGTCGCTGGCCGACCGCGGCTACCTGGCCAATGTGCATCCGCTGGAACTGTGGATGGTGGCGTTCCTGCGCCAGAACGAAGGCGCTACCCTGGCGCAGATGGTGACCGCGAGCGAGAAGCAGCGCCAGGAAGTCTACAAATGGCTGTTCAATACGCACCGCAAGCATGCGCAGGACCGCCGCATCGCCGACCTGCTGGAAGTCGAAGGCTTCCTGGAAATCCACCGCCAGTGGAAGAAGATGGGCTACCCGTTCGACTCGCTGGTGCCATCGTTCGCCACCACGCTGGGCGCGTCGGCCGACCGTCCGGCTTCGCTGGCCGAGCTGATGGGCATTATCATCAACGATGGCGTGCGCAAACCGAGCGTGCGCATCGACTCGATGCATTTCGCCGCCAATACGCCGTATGACACCATGGTCAAGCGCGCCGCCAATGTGAAGGCCGAGCAGGTGCTGTCGCCGGACGTGGCGCGCGCAGTGGCCAGGGCGATCCGCGCGGTGGTGTCGGACGGTACCGCCAAGCGCGCAAAAACCGCGTTTATCGGCGCCGACGGCGAGCCGATTCCGGTCGGCGGCAAGACCGGGACCGGCGACCAGCGCTTTGACGTGTATGGCGCTGGCGGCCGCCTGATCGAGTCGCGCTATGTGAACCGTTCGGCCACGTTCGTGTTCAATATCGGCGAGCGTTTCTACGGCAGCATGACGGCCTATGTGCGCGGGCCGGAGTCGAAGAACTACGACTTCACCAGCGCCTTGCCGGTGCAGCTGCTGGTCTCGCTGGCGCCGAGTCTGATGCCGCTGATCGACCCGGATGCACCAGTGCGTGCTGTGGTCAAACCGCCGGTCGTACCCGCTGTTACACCGGCGGCCAAGCCGCCAGTCAAACAGGCGGAGAAACCACTGGCCAAGCAGCCAGCCAGGCACGCCGAGAAACCACCGGTCAAGCAGCCCGCCAAGCAGGCAGAAAAACCGCCTGTCAAGCAGGCGGCCAAGCAGGCAGAGAAGCAGCCTGTCAAACAGGCCGAGAAACAGGCCGACAAGCAGCCAGTCAAACAAGCCGACAAACCGGCAGACAAACTGCCGGTCAAAGAGTCGCTCAATTAGCCCGCAAACGCCGCCGTCCTGTGCGCCAGGCGCGCATGATAGGCGGCGATTGCCGGGTAGTCGGGGTGCTGCAGCGGCGCCATCAGCCAGCGCTTGACGGACAGGCCCAGCACGATATCGGCCAGCGTGAAGCGCTCGCCGCAGACATATGCGCCGGTGCGCTGCAGCTGCTGTTCCAGGATGCCCATCATCGCGTTCCAGTTGGCGACGCCAGCCGCCAGCTGCGCCGCGTCCTGGTGCGCCGGACTTTGGCGCACCAGCGACATGAAGGCGTAGCGCCACGAATTGTTCAGTTCTCCCATCTGCCAGTCCATCCATTTTTCCACTTCGGCGCGTGCGCGTGGTGCCGCCGGCAGCAGATCCGCGCGGCCCTCTTTCGCGCACAGATAGCGGCAGATGGTGTTCGATTCCCACAGCACCAGCTCGCCATCGAGCAGTACCGGCACCATCGCGTTCGGATTGAGCGCGCGGAAGGCCGGCTCGTCGGGACTCCTGAAACCGCTGCCCCAGTCCTCGCGCTCATACGGCAGGTTCAGTTCGTCGCAGGTCCACAGGACCTTGCGGACATTGATCGAGGCGGCTTTTCCGAGAATTTTCAGCATGCGTGGCTCCGTATGAGTGAGGGTAGGGCTACTGTAGCGCAGGTGGCGCTTGCATAGTTGCGCATTTGTTGGCATGGTAGCCCCCCATGAAACCCATGCGCCATCACATGTCCAAAATCCTCGCGTTCAGCCGTTTTTCCGTGCGCGACTTTCTCGCCACGGCCGGTCCCACCTTGCTGCTGGTGGCCGCCGTCTGCGCGCTGGCCTACTGGCTGGTCGATCCGGCGCCGCCGCGCCAGGTCAGCCTGTCGACCGGGCAGGACAACAGCGCCTATGAGGAATTCGGCAAGCAATACGCCGCCACGCTGGCGAAACACGGCATCAAGGTCACATTGAAACCGTCGCTGGGCTCGCAGGAAAACCTGCAGCGCCTGAACGCCGGCAGCACCGATATCGCCTTTGTGCAAAGCGGCTCGACCGAGCATGCCGACGCCGAACGCCATGGCCTCATTTCCCTGGGCAGCCTGTTTACGGAGCCGGTCTGGCTGTTCCTGCGCGAAGACAAGGCGGTCACCGAGCTGACGCAGCTCAAGGGCATGAAGATCAACCTGGGGCCGGAAGGCACGGGCGTGCCGGGCCTGTTTCGCCAGCTGCTGTCGGTCAATGGCGTGGAGCCGAACGAGCTGACGGTGGGCGCTTTGCAAAATACGCCGGCCACGGTGGAGCTGCTGGAAGGGCGCATCGATGGCCTCGTGTTCAGTTCGGCGCCGGAAGCGCCGCTGATCCAGATGCTGCTGCAAACTCCGGGCATCAGGCTGTTCGATTTTTCGCAGGCCGAAGCGTATACGCGCCGCCTGCCGTTCCTGACGCATGTGGTGCTGCCGCGCGGGATTGTCGACCTGGGCCGCAATATTCCGGCACAGGATTATCACCTGATCGCGCCGACCGCCACGCTGGTCGCGCGCGAGGACCTGCATCCGGCGCTGGTCGACCTGTTCGTGCAGGCGGCCGCCGCGATTCATGGCGGCACCGGCTGGTTCCAGCAGCAGGGACAGTTTCCGTCGGCGCGCTATACGGAAATTCCGGTGGCGCCCGAGGCGCTGAAATTCTACAAGGATGGCGCGCCGGTGCTGCAGCGCTACATGAGCTTCTGGCTGGCCAATTTCTTCGACCGCATGTGGGTGCTGGTGGTGGCGTTGGGCGCCCTGATTTTGCCGCTGTCGCGCATCGTGCCGCCGCTGTACGTGTGGCGCATCCGCTCGCGCGTGTACCGCTGGTACGGGCAGCTGCGCACGGTGGAGCAGGCGCTGGAGGAGGTGCCGGAAGCACGCCGCGCGCAGGTATATGCAGAGCAATTGCAGCGCCTGGACGAGATCGAGGAGCTGGTCAACCAGATCTCGATCCCGCTGTCGTTTGCCGATGGGCTATATGGCTTGCGCAGCCATATCAATTTCGTGCGCAAGCGGATATTGACGCTGCTGGGCGAGCAGACGGCCGAGGCTATGCCAGAGTAATCGACAGCTTGCGCCCGACCAGCGCGGCGGCCCGTTCCAGCGTGGACAGGGTCACGTCGCTGGTCGGGTCGAGCAGGCGGTCAAGCTGCGAGCGGCTCGTCTGCAGCATGGCCGCCATGCGGGTTTTCGACAGCGACTGCTCCTGCATCGCCTGCGTCAATTGCCAGGCGATCACTTCCTTGTGCGGGCAGGCTCTTGAGTCACTCGCGTACCGGTTCGACGCCATTGCCGTTCGCATGGAACAGCAGATGAATCTGCTGCAAGCCGCAAGCATCGATGACGCATCTCTACGTTGCACTATAAAAGGTACTATCTCGCAAGAAGAATCTGTGCCGCCGGTGCAAGCGGCCATGGATGGCTGTAACCGGTCTCAGGCCGGCGCGTGCCCTGTCATGTCAAACTCTGTGCTTAGGCGCCCAGCCACGGCAGCCCCGCCTTGCACCAGCCGCCCAGTTCCTTGCGGTGGCCATCGGCATCCTTGTCGCCTTCAAACCCTTCCAGGATGTCGTAGCAGTTCGCATAGCCGTGTTCGGTGGCCAGCTTGGCCGCATGGCGCGAGCGCACGCCCGAGCGGCACAGGAACAGCAGCACATCATCCTGGCCGGCCTGGCTGGCCAGCTGCTGCATGAACTCCGGATTGGGTACGCCGCCCGGATAGGTGGCCCACTGCACCGCACCATGCTGGGTATCGGCGATATCGGCGCGGCCAACCCAGTCGCGCTCGGCATTGGTGCGAACATCGATCAGCTTGACGGCAGGATCGAGCTGCAGCAGCTCATAGGCTTCCTGCGGCGTCACGGCGCCGGCATACGGCGTGCCCTCGTTGGCACGGCTGCGGGCAATAGTCAGAATGTCGGCGGGGGTACTCATGACAGGCTCCAGGTAAGGGAAAGGTGGAAATGATTATAGTGCGCCGGACGCGCACCGCAAACGACACTGCATATCGCACCAGAATCGGGCATTTTCAGATTTTTCGGTGTAAACGCCATAAATTGGTGCATTATTTGTTTTTCGCACTTGCTTAGTGCATTTTTGATTTAGCGCAATTCACGTTAAAAAATAAGCCTGATGACAGTTGCACAGGGACGGCTGGTGTTTGCCGCTGCCTGCCCTTGCTCCTTAAAAGCTGGCATGGAATCTGCTATGATTCCTGTGAGTTTTGGTGGCACGCAATCTTTGCTTAGCATCATCAGCCCAGACGCACTAAGGTCGGCTCACCCCACATTCATTTAGGAGATACGCATGGCAATGACAGCCGCAGAAGTCTTGAAGATGGTAGAAGAGAACGAAGTCAAATTCGTTGATTTCCGCTTTGCCGACACCCGTGGTAAAGAGCAGCACGTGACAGTTCCGGTGTCGCACTTCGACATGGACAAATTTGAATCGGGTCACGCCTTCGACGGCTCCTCGATCGCTGGCTGGAAGGGCATTGAAGCGTCCGACATGATTTTGCTGCCGGATCCAAGCACCGCCAATATCGACCCGTTCATGGAAGAAACCACCCTGTTCATGCAGTGCGACGTGATCGAGCCGTCGGACGGCAAGGGCTACGACCGCGACCCGCGCTCGATCGCGAAACGCGCCGAAGCCTACCTGAAATCGTCGGGCATGGGCGACACCGCCTACTTCGGCCCTGAGCCGGAATTCTTCATCTTCGACAGCGTGCGCTGGAAGATCGACATGTCGGGTTGCTTCGTCAAGATCGGTTCGGACGAAGGTTCGTGGTCGACCGGCAAGGACATCGAAGGCGGCAACAGCGGCCACCGTCCTACCGTCAAGGGCGGCTACTTCCCGGTGCCGCCAGTGGACAGCTTCCAGGACATGCGTTCGGAAATGTGCCTGATCCTGGAGTCCCTGGGCATCCCGGTCGAAGTGCACCACCATGAAGTCGCTGGCGCCGGCCAGAACGAAATCGGCACCAAGTTCTCGACCCTGGTCGAGCGCGCCGACTGGACGCAGAACCTGAAATACGTGGTCTGGAACGTGGCGCACAGCTATGGCAAGACCGCCACCTTCATGCCGAAACCTATCGTTGGCGACAACGGTTCGGGCATGCACGTGCACCAGTCCGTATGGAAAGATGGCAAGAACCTGTTCGCCGGCGACGGCTATGCCGGCCTGTCCGATTTCGCCCTGTATTACATCGGCGGCATCATCAAGCACGCCAAGGCACTGAACGCGATCACCAACCCGGGCACCAACTCGTACAAACGCCTGGTACCTGGCTACGAAGCACCGGTGAAACTGGCGTACTCGGCGAAAAACCGTTCCGCTTCGATCCGCATTCCGCACGTTGCCAATCCAAAAGGCCGCCGCGTCGAAGCACGTTTCCCGGATCCACTGGCCAACCCATACCTGTGCTTCGCCGCACTGCTGATGGCCGGCCTGGACGGTGTTGCCAACAAGATCCATCCGGGCGAAGCCGCCTCGAAAGATCTGTACCATCTGCCGCCTGAAGAAGATGCACTGATCCCGACCGTCTGCGCTTCGCTGGAAGAAGCCCTGGACGCGCTGGACAAGGACCGCGAGTTCCTGACCCGCGGCGGCGTGTTCAGCGATTCGATGATCGATGCTTATCTGGAACTGAAAATGCAGGATGTGCAGCGCATGCGCATGACCACGCACCCGGCCGAGTTCGACATGTACTACTCGCTGTAATGTCAGCGCCATGCCGGCATCACTGCCGGCATCGAATCAAAACGCGGGGTGAGGCTTTCGGTCTTCCCCGCGTTTTTTTATGAAGGCGCCAGCATGATGTTGTATAGTCGGCCCGGTATCGTGACAGCTGACAGGAGTGGAGATTGATCAAGCAATACAGGATGGCGCTGGCGGCCGCATTGCTGGGCGCAGCAGCCCAGGCGCATGGCCAGCTGTATGTCTGCAGCGACGCGCAAGGCCACAAGACCTATACTGACAAACGCGAAAATGCCGCGTGCAAGCTGCTCGATCTGCCGGGCGCCATGACGGAGCCGCCGCGCAGGACTGCGCCGCTGGCGGTGCCAAACGCCAGGCCCGCGGCCCAGGCCGGCGGTACGCCAGCCACCTCTGCGGCGTTCCCCCGCGTCGACAATGCCGAGCAGCGCGCGCGCGACCTGGACCGGCGCCAGATCCTGCAGGACGAACTGCGCAGCGAAGAGCAGAAGCTGGCCGCGCAGCGCCAGGAATTCAACGAGGGCCAGCCCGAACGCCAGGGTAACGAGCGCAACTACGCGACCTACCAGGCACGGGTGGCGCAACTGAAAGACAACATCGGGCGGACGCAGCAAAACGTCGAGGCCCTGAAACGCGAGATTGCGAATATCCGATGACCGAATCCTCTACCCATACCCGCCGCCCGGCGCACCTGGCTGGCCTCGACCTGCTGGCCTCGGCCGTGGTCGTGCTCGACCAGGACGGCCGCATCAGCTATGCCAATGCTGCCGCGGAAAACCTGCTGGAAAGCTCGCTGAAAGCGCTGTCGCGGCAAAAGCTGACGGCCCTGTTCATCAATCCCGAAGAGCTGGCCGGCATCTGCGCCCAGGCGCGCGAGCACAATTTTTCCGACCTGCGCCAGGACCTGAGCCTGGAGCGCCTGGGGCGCGAACCGTTGCGCGTGCACAGCATCATCAGCGCGCTCGACGGTCCCGAAGACAGCGTGCTGATCGAGCTGCGCGAAAACGTGCAGCAGCTCAAACTTGACCGCGAAGAGCGCATCCTCGACCAGAGCCAGGTCAACAAGGAGCTGATCCGCAACCTGGCGCATGAAATCAAGAATCCGCTGGGCGGTATCCGCGGCGCGGCGCAGCTGCTGGAACTGGAACTGCCGGCGCTGCACCTGCTCGAATTGCGCGAATACACGCAGGTCATCATCAAGGAAGCGGACCGGCTGCAAACGCTGGTCGACCGCCTGCTGGCGCCGCACCGCCGTCCGCATATCGTCGGCGATGTGAATATCCACGAAGTGTGCGAACGCGTGCGCAGCCTGATCCTGGCGGAGTTTCCCAGCGGCCTGACCATTTCGCGCGACTATGACGCCTCGATTCCCGAGTTCCGCGGCGACAAGGAGCAGCTGATCCAGACCGTGCTGAACATTGCCCATAACGCAGCGCAGGCACTGTCCGAGCGCATCGAAGCGGGCGACGCCGAGCTGATTTTCAAGACGCGCGTGGCGCGCCAGGTGACCCTGGCGAAGGTCCGCTACGGCCTGGCATTAGACTTGCATATCATTGACAATGGACCGGGCATCGCACCCCAGATCCGTGACCGGATTTTCTACCCGCTGGTATCGGGACGGGAAGGCGGCAGCGGACTGGGACTGACCTTGGCACAGACCTTCGTGCAACAGCACCTGGGCGTGATCGAATGCGAAAGCCGGCCTGGATATACCGATTTCAGGATCGTTTTACCTTTGCCATAAGCGTGGGAAGCACCTGCCGTCGTATCCCACTCATGAAATCCATTGCGGGACGCACACACTAATGAAGCCAATCTGGATAGTTGACGACGACGAATCAATCCGCTGGGTGCTGGAAAAAGCCCTGGCCCGTGAAAACCTGGCGACCAAGAGTTTTGCCAATGCGCGCGATGCCATCGCCGCGCTCGAATTCGACACGCCGCAAGTGCTGGTGTCCGATATCCGCATGCCGGGCGCCTCGGGCCTCGACTTGCTGCAGATGGTCAAGACGCGCTTTCCCGGCTTGCCCGTCATTATCATTACCGCCTTCTCCGACCTCGACTCGGCCGTCGCGGCCTTCCAGGGCGGCGCCTTCGAATACCTGGCCAAGCCCTTCGATATCGACAAGGCGGTCGAACTGATACGCCGCGCGCTCGAAGAGAGCCTGCGCGAGACCAGCGTCGAGTCCGGCCCGTCCGAAACGCCCGAGATCCTGGGCCAGGCGCCGGCGATGCAGGAAGTGTTCCGCGCTATCGGCCGCCTGTCGCAATCGAACGTGACGGTGCTGATCACCGGCGAATCGGGCTCGGGCAAGGAGCTGGTGGCGCGCGCGCTGCACAAGCACAGCCCGCGCGCGGCGCAGCCCTTCATTGCCCTCAATACGGCGGCGATTCCGAAGGATCTGCTGGAATCGGAACTGTTCGGCCACGAGCGTGGCGCATTTACCGGTGCGCAGACGACCCGGCGCGGACGCTTCGAGCAGGCCGAGAACGGCACCCTGTTTCTGGACGAGATTGGCGACATGCCGTTCGACCTGCAGACGCGCTTGCTGCGCGTGCTGTCGGACGGCCATTTCTACCGCGTTGGCGGCCACCAGCCGATCAAGGCCAATGTACGCGTGATTACCGCCACGCACCAGAACCTCGAGCAGCGCGTGCGCGACGGCCTGTTCCGCGAAGACTTGTATCACCGCCTGAACGTGATCCGCCTGCGCCTGCCCAGTTTGAGGGAGCGGCGCGAGGATATCCCCATTTTGGTGCGTCACTTCCTGGTGCAGAGCGCGCGCCAGCTGGGCGTGGAAGCGAAGCGCATGAGCGAGCCGACCATGCAGTTCCTGAGCAGCCTGGATTTGCCCGGCAACGTGCGCCAGCTGGAAAACCTGTGCAACTGGATTACCGTGATGGCGCCTGGCCAGACGGTGGAAATCAAGGACTTGCCGCTGGAACTGACGCAGGGGCAGGGCGAAGCGGCTGCCGGCATGACCGGCCAGGCAACGCCAGTGCAGGGTGAAGCACAGCCTGCCAATGCGCCGCATGGCGGACAGGTGTTCGACGCCGCCGCGCCGGCCAACGGCGCGCCGCCCGGCTGGATCGGCTTGCTGGAACTGCAGGCGGCCGGCATGCTGGGCGCTGGCCAGCAGGAAGTGATGGCCGTGCTGGGCCGCCAGTTCGAGTCGGCCCTGATCAAGACGGCGCTCAAGCATACGCACGGACGCAAGAACGACGCCGCCGTGCGCCTGGGCATCGGCCGCAACACCATCACCCGCAAGATCTCCGAACTGGGCATCGACGGCGCCAAGGAAGACTGACAAGCCGCCATCCCGCCGCCGGGCGCAGCGTTCTGCTGCGCCCGCTTTCTTCCGCGCGTCACTTGCACGCCACAACATACAAACTAAGCGAACGATAGGGTAAGCTGGCGCCTGCCGGACTGTGTCGTCCGGCGTCAACTTGAACTGTGGAATGTGTATGCTGATTAACTGTGTGGCCTACCAGGATGGCAAGAAACTGGCCGACTTGCCGATCGACGATATCAGCGATTACGTGGAGCGGCCCGACTGCTTCGTCTGGGTCGCCCTGCTCGACGCGACCCCCGATGAATTGAAACAGATGCAGCACGAATTCTGCCTTCACGAACTGGCGGTGGAAGACGCGCAGCGCGGCCATCAGCGCCCGAAGATCGAGGAATATGGCGATTCGCTGTTCGCGGTGGTGAAAACCGTGGAAATGGTGGGCGACGATCTGGTGCTGGGCGAAGTCGATATTTTTGTCGGCGCCAACTATGTGCTGTCTTCGCGCAGCAACAGCTCGCAGGGCTTCCTGGGCGTGCGTGCGCGCGCCGAGCGCGAACCGCATCTGCTGCGCCAGGGCTCGGCCTTCGTGCTGTATGCGCTGATGGATGCCGTGGTTGACCGCTATTTTCCCATCCTCGACGCACTGGAATCGGAACTGGAACTGATCGAAGACCGCATGTTCGATTCCGGTACCGAGCGCGACAACATCGAGCGGCTGTACCAGCTGAAACGCAAGGTGATGGTGCTGCGCCATGTGGTAGCGCCGCTGATGGAAGCGGTGGGCAAGCTGCACGGCGGGCGCGTGCCGCCGCTGGCGCATGACACGCAGGAGTATTTCCGCGACGTCCATGACCACCTGGCGCGCATCAACGGCACGCTCGACTCGATCCGCGACACCATCAGCACGGCGATCCAGGTCAACCTGTCGATGGTGGCCATCGACGAGAGCGAAGTGAACAAGCAACTGGCGGCCTGGGCGGCGATTTTCGCCGTGTTTACCGCCTTTGCCGGCATCTGGGGCATGAACTTCAAGTTCATGCCGGAACTGGACTGGCACTATGGTTATCCGGCGGCGGTGGCCGTCATGTGCGGCGCTTGCGGCTATATGTACTACCTGTTCAAGCGTTCCGGCTGGCTGTAAAAATTTCCTGAAATCTGTATTATTGGACAATAGCCAGGGGTACAATCAAAACAGATCCGTCTTCGCTGGCCAGGCGGCGCAGGAGCACGCATGAGTATTCCGCTGTTTGATGTCAATTCGCAGGAACCCCTGTTCGACCAGGCGCAGCGGCGCACCCTGGCCGAGGCGGCCCTGCGTTCGATCACGGCGTCGACGGCCAAGGCCCGTGGCGATGATTTCCTGCGCATCCTGGTGCGCGAACTGGCCGAAGCGCTCGATGTGCGCTATGTGATCGCCGGCCGGCTGATCCGCCAGCTGGACGGCGGCGAAGCCATCCGCACACTGGCCCTGTGGGGGGGCGACGGCTACCAGGACAATATCGAATACAGCCTGCAGCACACGCCGTGCCAGGACGTGACATGCCAGGACATGTGCTTTCACGGCAGCGATATCCAGCGCCGCTTTCCGCTCGATAGCCTGCTGGTCGAGATGCGCGCCGAAAGCTATGTCGGCATGCCGTTGACCGATACGGAGGGACGCACGCTGGGCATCCTGTCGGCCATCGACACGCGCCCCATCGATGAAGACAAGCGCCTGCTGGCCTTGCTGCTGCTGTCGATTTTCTCGGCGCGCGGCGCAGCCGAGCTGCAGCACCAGGACCGGGCGCTGCAGCTGGAAGAAATCGTGCGCCAGCGTAGCGAGTCGCTGCTGGCGGCGCAGGCCACCTTGCTGGAGCAGGAGCAGATGGCCGCGCTCGGCTCGCTGGTGGCGGGCGTCTCGCATGAGGTCAATACGCCGATCGGCGTGGCGCTGACGGCGGCGTCCAGCATGGGCAGCTATGCCGACCAGCTGGTGCGGATGCTGGCAGCGCCCAAGGTCAGCCGTACCGAGCTGATCGACATTGCGCAGGCATTGACGGGCGCCGCCGCGCTGGTCGAGCGCAACCTGACGCGGGCGGCGGAACTGATCGGCAACTTCAAGCAGCTGGCGGTGGACCAGGCCAGCGAATACGTGGCCGACCTGGTGTTGTACGACTATGTGCATGGACTGGTGTCGGCGCACAGCCCGGAGCTGCGCAAGTCCGCGCTGCGGGTGCAACTCGAGATCGATCCGGCCTGCCGCGTGCGCCTGGCGTCCGGCAAGCTGTCGCAGATCCTGTCGAACCTGCTGATGAACAGCGCGCGCCATGGCTATCCGCATGGCGGGCCGGGAAGCATCACCATTCGCGCCGGCATCGACACAGAGGATGCCAGGCAGTGGCTGTCGCTCGAATTCTGCGACGACGGCATCGGCCTTGCGCCCGCCGTGCGCGAACACATGTTCGAACCGTTTTTTACCACCAAGCGGGGCCAGGGCGGTTCCGGTCTCGGCATGCACATCGTGCATACGATCGTGCAGCAGCTGGGCGGCCAGGTGAGGGCCATCGAAGACCAGCCCGGCTGCCACATTCACATCAGGCTGCCGCTGGCGCATTAAGAGCTGTCCCGGCAGATAGATACATCTCCTGCCGGCGCCCCCGGGAGCAGGGACTGCCGTTGCATTGCTCGCCGTGCGGCCTCATCACGCCTGGCCCGCACTCCTGATCAGCCGCAAGCAGAAGACGCTAGCTACCGGCACAGGCACCAAGCGGACTGGGTGCCTGCTGCATCATTGTTGGTTACTTTTGCGTGCCGACCCCGGTATTTTTTACACAATGTTGTATGCGTACCATAGGCATGCCATTCACATGCCTGTGCCTGGCGCGTTCTGTTGACACTTGGAAGTGTGCATGATTCCATGGGCTTGTGCAGCAACTTCTGGTCGCTCAGTTTCCCGGCGCAGGGCGCTCGTGCAAGCGCTCGCCTGCCGCGCTGCGCGAACTGGCGCCATGAAGTTGGGCGATGAAATGGCGCGCGATTGCGGCGCGGTTTCATCAATGATTGCGGTCCGGTTACCGGATCCTGTTACCCACATCGTGTAAAAGTGAAAAGGGTTCATCATGCTTAAAGAAACCGTTATCTCCCGCGCTGTTCGCATCATGTGCGCCAGCGGCATTGCAGCGACGCTGTCGCTGGCCTCGCAGTGCGCCAGCGCGCAAAGCACACAGGCGGACGAGGCGCAGATCCAGCGCGTGGAAGTGACCGGATCGTCGATCAAGCGCATCGCCGCCGAGGGAGCATTGCCGGTGACGGTGCTCACCGCGCAGGCGATCCGTACCTCGGGCGCGACCTCGGTCACCGATCTGGTCAAGAAACTCTCGGCCGCCCAGGGCGCCACCAACGAAAGTGGCTCGGTGGGGGGCAGCACTTTTGGTTTTTCCGGTATTTCGGTGCATAACGTGGGCGAGACACGGACGCTGGTACTGCTCAACGGCAAGCGCCTGGCGCAGTTCGGCGGCCAGACGCTGACCGGCTTTGCGGCCGGTTTCGACTTGAATTCGATTCCCATTTCGGCCATCGAACGGGTCGAGTTGCTGACCGATGGCGCCTCGGCCCTGTACGGCGCGGACGCCATCGCCGGCGTCGTCAATTTCATTACCAAGCATGACACGACCGCCGGCGACGTGACGCTCGGCTACTCGGCGCCCAAGGACGGCGCGCGCGAAAAGCGCCTCAGCGCCACCAAGGGTTTCGGCAATCTCGATGATGACGGCTATAACGTCGTGCTGACGTTTGGCCATGATGAACGCACCAAGCTCGCCTCTGTCGATCGCGCCTTTGCCAACACCGGGAAGGTGCAGTTCTCGGCCAATGGCAAGCGCTACCAGAAGCAGCAGTTTTCGGCCAGCCCGATCCCCGCCAACGCCACGGATGACAATGGCCAGCTGATCAGCCCGTACCAGCGGGCCAACGGTTCCTGCCCCGATAAAACCTTCCGCGTCATCGAACCGTACAACGATGGCAGCGGCCTGGCGGATGACTACTGCGGCTACGATTTCACCAAGGACCTGGAGATTTACCCCGAGCGCAAGCGCGACAATTTCATGGCATCGGGCACCTTCAAGGTCGCCGGCCACGAAGTGTATGCCGACGTGCTGCTGTCGCGCACCCAGCAGACTTCGCGCATCGCCCCCGTGCCGGGCGCCATCAGTGTCGACGCCGGCACGCCGCTGCATGACAAGTATCTGCTGCCCATCGGCATCACAGGCGACAGCACGGCGTTTTACCGCCTGTTCGACATGGGGCCGCGCGCCTCGAAAGATACGGCCGACTTTGCCAGCGCCGTGCTCGGCACGCGCGGCATCACCAATGGCTGGGACTATAACCTGTCCTATAATTTTTCCGAGAGCCGCGTCAAAGGCAATATTTCCGGCTACCCCGGCGCGATCGCCGTCAACAACCTGACATCGAGCGGCTTGCTCGATCCCTTTGTCGGTCCGGGCCAGCAGTCGGCTGCGGCGCAGGAAGCGATCAGGGCGGCCACCTACTCGGGCTATTGGGATGGCGGCACCTCGCGGCTGCAGACCATTAACCTGAACGGCTCGACCGAATTGCAGCGCCTGGCCGGCGGCGCCATGATGCTGGGCATGGGCGCCAACATCAATTTTGAAGAATTTTCCTCGAAACCAAGCCCCTTCGCGCAAGGCATTCTGGCCGATCCGGTGGCCGGTACGCCCTGCGGCGCCGCCGGGCTGGAATGCGACCAGCGCTTTGGCGACGCGGCCAGCAGCCGTCCGTACAGCGCCAGCCGCGTATCGAAAGGCGTGTTTGCCGAACTCATCGCGCCCGTGCTGAAAGAACTGGAGCTGGGCGCCGCCTTGCGCTTCGACCAGTTTTCGGACTTCGGCGGCGCCACGACCGCCAAGGCCAGTTTCAAATGGACGCCGGCGCCGAACTTGCTGTTGCGTGGTTCGGTGGGCAACGGCTTCCATGCGCCCACCGTACCGCAAGTCAACGCACTGCAGAGCGGTTACGGCGTCACCAGCGAAAAGTACACCTGTACCCCTGCCTTGCAGGCGATCGCCACGCGCTTCAATGCACAATGCCAACCCGGCAATCGCCAGTATGACCAGCTTGCCGGCGGCAATCGCGAGTTGCAGCCGGAGAAATCGCGGCAGGCAACACTGGGTTTTCGGTATGAACCACTCAGCGCCATCACGCTGGGCGCCGACCTGTGGCACGTGCAGATACGCGATACCTTTGGCCAGCTCGGTGAACAACTGGTGTTCGCCAATCCGGGCAACTTCCCCAACTCCTGGGGCGTCAACACGGATGTGGGAACGGGGACCACCTACCTGGCATTCCTGGCCAACAACCAGAACCTGGGCAAGTCCTTTGCCACCGGCGTCGATATCGATATCAGCGGCCGCTACCGTTCCGGTATCGGCCTGTTCACCTCGCAGCTGACCGCGACGCAAATGCTGCGCGAGGACATCCAGCAGGAACGCGGCGGCCGCTACTATTCCGCGCTGGGCAATTTTGCCGAACTCGGCACGGTGACCTTCCGTACCCGCGGCCAGTGGACCAATACGCTCAAGACAGGCGACTGGTCCAATTCGCTGACGGTCAACTTCCTGTCCGGTTATCACGATCAGGAAACATCGGTGGACGTGCTCGATGCGAGCGGTGCCGTCACCGGCCAGGAGGATATCCGCATGCGCGTGGGTTTCTACTCGACGCTGGACTGGCAGACGGTGTGGGCAGGCAAGAGCTGGGGGCTCACCCTGGGCGTGCTCAACCTGACCGACAAGAGCCCGCCATTCGTGCCCTCGACCTCCGGTTCGGGGCGGGGCCAGCAGTTCGGCTACGACGACCGCTACTATGATCCGCGCGGACGCACGGCCTACATCAACGCGTCCTACAAGTTCTGAACCGGCACTGCGGCTGCAGGAAGCTGCCGTCCATCAAAAAAACCGGCATCGATGCCGGTTTTTTTTCGTCTGCCGCGAACGCAGGGCGGTATCAGCGCGCTGGCGACGCCATCGACAGCGCCACCGCCTCGGCCACCTTGATGCCATCGACGGCCGCCGACAGGATGCCGCCCGCATAGCCGGCGCCTTCGCCGGCCGGGAACAGGCCGCGCGTATTGAGGCTTTGCAGGTCGTCGTCGCGCCGCTTGATGCGGATCGGCGACGAAGTGCGCGTTTCCACGCCCGTCAGCACGGCGTCGGCCTTGTAGTAACCCTTGATCTGCTTGTTAAAGGCCGGAAACGCTTCGCGCAGGGCCGTGATCGCATACTCGGGCAGGGCGGACGCCAGGTCGGTCAGGTGCACGGCCGGCTTGTACGACGGCACCACGCTGCCGAACTCGGTCGAGGCGCGGCCTGCCACGAAGTCGCCCACCAGCTGGCCCGGCGCGTCGTAGTTGCCGCCGCCCAGCGCAAATGCGCGCTCTTCCAGCTCGCGCTGCAGCGCGATGCCGGCCAGCGGATCGCCCGGATAGTCGGCGGGCGTAATGCCGACCACGATGGCGCTGTTGGCGTTGCGCTCGTTGCGCGAGTACTGGCTCATGCCGTTCGTCACCAGGCGGCCCGGTTCCGAGGCGGCCGCCACCACCGTGCCGCCCGGGCACATGCAGAAGCTGTACACGGAACGGCCATTGCTGGCGTGGTGCACCAGCTTGTAGTCGGCCGCGCCGAGAATCGGGTGGCCGGCGCTGGGGCCGAAGCGGCAGCTGTCGATCAGGGATTGCGGGTGCTCGACGCGGAAACCGATCGAAAACGGTTTCGCCTCGATATACACGCCGCGCCGGTGCAGCATTTCAAAGGTGTCGCGCGCGCTGTGGCCGATCGCCAGCACCACATGGTTGCTGGCGATGGTCTCGCCGCTGGCCAGCACCACGCCGCGCACCTG
This sequence comes from Janthinobacterium sp., assembly GCF_031995485.1. Lineage (NCBI taxonomy): Bacteria > Pseudomonadati > Pseudomonadota > Betaproteobacteria > Burkholderiales > Oxalobacteraceae > Janthinobacterium > Janthinobacterium sp. Next base: position 32,674 of record NZ_DAMAGB010000024.1, on the reverse strand, counting down.
GCCGCCGTCGGCACCGGGCGCGATGTCGATATCGACCACTTTGCTTTCAAAGCGGTATTCGCCGCCCAGCTGCTCGATATTGGCGCGCATCTCTTCCACCATCTTGACCAGGCGGAAAGTACCGATATGCGGCTTGCTGACATACATGATTTCTTCGGGCGCACCGGCCTTGACGAATTCCGTCAATACCTTGCGGCCGTAATGTTTCGGATCCTTGATCTGGCTGTACAGCTTGCCGTCCGAAAAGGTGCCGGCACCGCCTTCGCCGAACTGCACGTTCGATTCGGGATTGAGTTCGCGCTTGCGCCAGAAGCCGAAGGTGTCCACGGTGCGCTCGCGCACGGGCTTGCCACGCTCGAGGATGATCGGGCGCAGGCCCATCTGCGCCAGGATCAGCGCCACGAACAGGCCGCACGGACCGGTGCCGATCACGATCGGGCGCGGCTCATCGCTGTGGCCGGCCAGCTGCTCGCCGCCGGCGACGAATTTGTAGTCGGTGTCGGGTGCGGGCATGACGTGGATATCGTGTTTGACGCTGGCCAGCACGGCCGCTTCATTGCGCACTTCCACGTGCAGCGAATAGATCAGCACCACGGCGCTGCGCTTGCGCGCGTCATAGCTGCGCTTGAAAACGGTGTAGCCAAGCAGGTCGGCTGCCGGAATGTCCAGGCGCGCCAGGATGGCGGCGGGCAGGGCCGCCTCGCCGTGTTCGAGGGGGAGTTTTACTTCGTTGAGTCGCAACATGGTCAGTATTTTCTAAAATTGCCGGGCTCCGTATCTAGCGGAGAGTCTGTCTTTCCTGATTCCGGAAAGCGCAAGGCGCTATTTTACCTTCAGCCCATGCTGCTTGCCGCTCTGTCGCAGCGCATGCGGCTGCGACAGGGCGATTGAGGTCAATTCAAGGCAATGCTGTTGCTGCGAAGCTACGGTTTTTCGGCCTCGCAGTCTGGTCTGTACGCCTGGAAAAAGCGCTCGAGCGGCGGCAGCCATGCATATTGAAAGCAAGGCGGAAAATAATCCCGGGATGATATTGCCCTTTTAATCTGCGAGATTCATGGGGCGAATAAAGACAGGCATGAAGATAAACAGGCAAAAATTGAATTGGCGCGTTTATATCGATAAACTACAGAATATGTTTATCTGAAAAAGGAATATGCAAACAAGCATACTCGTGCATGTATCTGCGAATTTTAATAATCATCAGATAGCCATGCGTGGCGGCATATTTGCAAGTTGCCCACAATCAAAATGTAACGGAAAAAGAGAGTGTTTCAAAGTGTAATTTTCACCATTGTTGTTTTTGTACAACGAAAAAATATACGTTTTGCCAGGTGTCGAGGCGGCCAGCCTGCACTGCAACAAAGGTAAAACGGCGTCTGTCACCAGACTCAGCGGAAGATTTATTTGTATTTTCCAAGTGCGTTTTTTAACTATCCATATTCGTTTTTATTGCAATGCATCATATTCGTGCACGCATGCACCATTTTGGTAATTCACTTTGGTGCTCTTTTGTTGTTTCCTTACATCATTTTACATCCTGTATTGACACTGCTTAGTACGCCATGGTTTTATATATCGCTTGGATGGGCTTTTAAATCTCTTCCGAAACCTGTCCTATCAGTGGCAGGGGGAATTATCAACGATTCAAAAACTAAAACCGGAAACAAAAAACGTATTAAACATGATTTAGTGCTTAAAATTTAACAAGCAGCTCTATCAGAGGCGCTTAAATTCTAATAATTAGGAAACCACATGTTGAGAAAAACAGTTTTAGTTCGCGCTCTGGCGCTTGCGTTCAGTGCCGGAGCCATGTCCACCATGGTTGTTGCTCCAGTCATGGCGCAGTCGAATGCCGCAGGTACGATTTTCGGCAAGATCAGTGCTGGCACAGGCGATAGCGTTGTTCTCAAGAACAACGATACCAATGCGTCGCGTACCAGTGCGGTCGATGCCAATGGCGCCTTCCGCGTGACCAGCTTGCCTATCGGTAACTACACCGTCACCCTGATGAAGGGCCAGACAGCTGTTGGCACCACCAATCTTGAAGTGCTGGCAGGTCAGGGCGTGGAAGCCCAGTTCGCAGTTGCCGGTGCTACCGCAGGCGTGCAGGCCGTGCAAGTGACGGGCCGCCGCAATCGTATTGACATTTCGAACTCGACCAACGGCGCGACTTTCACCGCCCGTGAACTGGACAAATTGCCGATCGCGCGCAACGTCGACGCCATCATTCAACTGTCGCCAAATACCACGCGCGGTGACCCGACGTACCCGGCCGGCGCCAGCTTCGGCGGTGGCGGCGCGTCCGAAAACGCGTACTACATCAACGGTTTCCCTGTTACCAATCCACTGTCGCAGCTCGGTGCAATGGAATTGCCATTCGGCGCGATTGCTCAGGCCCAAGTGCTGACCGGTGGCTACGGCGTCGAATTCGGCCGTTCGGTCGGCGGCGTTGTCAACATCACCACCAAATCCGGTACCAACACCTGGGAAGCAGGCGCCCTGGTATCGATCGCGCCGAAGTCGCTGCGTTCCAAGCCACGTGATTTCTACTACGCCAATACCGGCGTCTTCCCGGCAACCGACGGCACGCTGCGTACACGTCGGGAAGACAATGAGTTCGAGCAGAAGCAATACTCGGCTTACGTAGGCGGTCCGCTGATCAAGGATACCCTGTTCGGTTTCGTTGCCCTGGAACAAACTGCCGCCGAAAGCAATGGCGTCTACGGCAGCCGCACCGCGCTGACTAACGCACAGAACGGCTGGCGCGATTACAAGACCACCACCAAGCGCTACTACGGCAAACTGGACTGGAACATCAGCGACAATCACCGTATCGAATTTACCTCGATCGGCGACTTGCCGGAAACCGACACCCAGTACCGTTCGTATAACTACGCCACGCGCGCTGTCGGCAGCAATGTCAATTCCTCGACCCATGAAGAATACGGCCCATTCAACCCGAACGGTGGCGAAGCCAACATCATCCGCTACGTCGGCAACATCACCGACGACCTGACTATCAATGCCCTGTACGGCAAGTCGCGCGCCAAGCACATCTACGAGCCTGCAGGCTACAACCCGGCACTGGCACAAATCAGTGCCCCTGTAGAAGCCCAGGTCAAGACCCCTGTCGCGTTGAACTACAGCGGTGGCCAGCCGTTCAGCGACGATTTGCCAGTCAACGGTGCTACTGACCGCGTGACGTCCAAACGTCTGGATCTGGAATACAAGCTTGGCAACCATACCTTGCGCGCAGGTCTGGATAACAACAAGATGTCCTCCTTGGACGCTGGCGACGCTTATGCTGGCGGCCAATTGTGGTTGTACGGCATTACGCCAAATCCTGCCGCTGCATTTACAGTTCCAGGCGGCACGGTACCGGCACTGGCAGGCCGCGGCCCACTCGCTGAGCGTGGTTATTATGTATCACGCGTAATCTCCTCGACCGTGTCGAACGCTTTCGCAGGTCAGGATGCGCAATACGTCGAAGATCGCTGGCAAGCCACGAAAGACGTGCTGCTGACCGTTGGTCTGCGTCGCGAAGGCTTCTATAACGCCAACCAGGACGGCGTCAAATACATTGAAATGAAGAACCAGTATGCTCCACGCGCCGCGGCGGTGTGGGACGTGAATGGCGATGCATCGTTCAAGGTATTCGGTAGCGCAGGCCGCTATACCCTGCAAATGCCTACCGTAATCGCCCTGCGCGGCGCCAATGGTTCGGCCAATACCAATCAGTACTATGCTTACACCGGTACCGATGCCAATGGCGCGCCAACCGGCCTGACGGAATTGACCGGCGTATTGTCGGCCAACAACGAATACGGTCAAGCGAAAAATCCGTTGACCGTTGCCGCGCTGGACATGAAACCATCGTTCCAGGACGAGTTGACTTTGGGCTTCGAAAAAGCTTTCAGCCCTAGCCTGAACTTCGGCGCCAAAGTTACCTACCGTACCCTGAAATCGACCATCGATGACTTCTGCGATGGCCGCGTGTTTGAAAAGTACGCAGCACAAAACGGTATCGATACCTCGAACTACGGCGGCTTCAACTGCGCATCGTTCAATCCGGGCGAAGACAATGACTTCATGGTCGACTATGCAGGCACGAACTCGAACCTGACCCGCGTTCACCTGACCAAGGCTGATCTGGGCTTCGACAAGCCGAAACGTACGTACGCTGCACTCGATGTGTTTGCCGAGCATCCATACCGTAACGGCTGGTACGGCAAGATCAACTACACCTTGTCGCGTAGCAAAGGCAATACCGAAGGCCAGACGCTGTCGGACACCACCACCGGCCAGGCTGACGTTGCTGCTACCCAAACCTGGGACTATAAAGAACTGATGATGTACGCAGATGGCCGCCTGCCTAATGATCGCAAACACCAGATCAAGGCTTACGGCTTCTACGACCTGACCCAGGAATTTACTGTAGGCGCGTCGGCGCTGCTGGCATCGGGCCGTCCACGTTCGTGCGTTGGTACCAACCCGTTCACCCAATCGCCAAGCGACGCGAACTACAACTACCAGTCCGCTTCGCACTACTGCTTCGGCGCTACGGGCAACCAGAACGTCGTGTCGCCACGCGGTACGGTCGGCAATCTGCCATGGGATAAAAACCTGGATCTGAACGTTGCTTACAAGCCAGCTTATGTACCAGGCCTGTCGGTAAAACTGGATATCTTCAACGTGTTCAACACCCAAACCACGCAAAAAGTGGTTGAGCGTTACAACACCAACCAGGCTCGTTACAACTTGTACGAATCGGTACTGAGCTACACCGCACCGCGTTCGATGAAGTTCACTGCAGAGTTCAACAAAAAGTTCTGATCGTGTAACAGCCGCCGGTTCGCCGGCGGCCTGCAACGATCAAGTAAAAAGCCGGTACCTGACAAACAGGTAACGGCTTTTTTTTGTTGGAATGACTGGAAATATGCGCTGTCTTACATGCCGCCCCACAAGGCGCCCAGGGTCGCCAGCGCCGTCAACCCCGCCGTTTCCGTGCGCAGGATGCGCGGCCCCATCGCCAGGCCGATGGCGCCGGCCGCAATCGCCGCCTGTTCTTCCGCCTCCGTAAAGCCGCCTTCCGGCCCCACCATCAGCGTGACTGCCTGCGGCGGCTGGTGGCGCGCCCAGTCGGCCAGCGACTGCTGCGCGCGCGGCGTCAATATGATGCGCTGCTGCAGATCCTGCTGCTTGTGCCACTGATTGAACTCCTGCAGCGGCGCCAGCTGCGCCAGGCGGTTGCGTCCGCATTGTTCGGAGGCCGAAACGATGATCCCTTGCCAATGCGCCAGTTTCTTTTCGGCCCGTTCGCTGGACAAGCGTACCACGCAGCGCTGCGCCGCCAGCGGCACGATGCCGGCCGCCCCCAGTTCGATTGCCTTTTCGATGATCCAGTCCATTTTCGACGCTTCCGGCAGCGCCTGCGCCAGCGTCACCGCGTACGGCAGTTCGACTTCGCGTGCATGATGGGCTTGCACCTCGGCGGTAACGCTGCGCTTGGCGACCGAGACGATGCCGGCCTGGACCTCTCCACCCTCGCCATTGAACAGGGTGATCAGTTCACCGGGCGCCAGGCGCACCACCGCGATATGGTGGGCGACGGCCTCGGGCAGGGCGATGGTGGTGCCGGGGACTAGCGGCTGGGGGCAGTAAAAACGTGGCATGCAATTCCTGAACGGGCAAAAAGATGGATAAACAGGCACCAAAGTATAGCGAGTTGGCGTGGCAGTACGCTGCAATTCTAATTTGCGCTCCCCCAGTCTGGTAAAATAGTTGACTACAAAAGCGGCCGGCCGCCTGTCCGCGCTGCTGCAAACGAATCCCAAACTCGCGACTGACCCACACCACCATGACAACTACGCTCCCGACTACCAAAATGGCCAATGCGATCCGCGCACTGGCAATGGACGCTGTACAAAAGGCTAACTCCGGCCATCCAGGCATGCCGATGGGCATGGCCGAGATCGCCGTTGCCCTGTGGAGTGGGCATTACCGCCACAACCCGGCCAACCCGAAATGGCCGAACCGCGACCGCTTCCTGCTGTCCAACGGCCACGGCTCGATGCTGCACTATTCGCTGCTGCACCTGACCGGCTACGAGCTGTCGATGGACGACATCAAGGCGTTTCGCCAGATGCATTCCAAAACCCCGGGCCACCCGGAAGTCGATATCACGCCAGGCGTGGAAACGACCACCGGTCCGCTGGGCCAGGGCCTGGCCAATGCGGTCGGCATGGCGCTGTCCGAGCAACTGCTGGCCGCTGAATTCAACAAGCCTGGCCACGACATCGTCAACCACTACACCTACGCGTTTGTCGGCGACGGTTGCCTGATGGAAGGCATTTCGCACGAAGTGTGCGCGCTGGCCGGCACCCTGGGCCTGAACAAGCTGATCGCCCTGTACGACGACAACGGCATCTCGATCGACGGCAAGGTCGAAGGCTGGTTTACCGACGATACCCCGGCCCGTTTCGAAGCCTACGGCTGGAACGTGATCCGCGCCGTCGACGGCCATGACGTGGCCGCCGTGGACGCTGCGATTACCGCCGCCAAGTCGGCCACCAAGCCGACCCTGATCTGCTGCAAGACCATCATCGGCAAGGGTTCGCCGAACCTGCAGGGCGGCGACAAGGTCCATGGCGCCGCACTGGGCGACAAGGAAATCGCCGCCGTGCGCGAATACATCCAGTGGGATTCGGCACCGTTCGACATTCCTGCCGAACAGTACACGGCCTGGGACGCCAAAGCACAGGGCGCCTTGCTGGAAACCGACTGGAACGACCGCTTTGCCGCTTACAGCAAAGAATTCCCGCAGCAGGCCGCCGAACTGTCGCGCCGCATGAAGGGCGACCTGCCGGAAGCGTTCGAAACGGCGCTGGCCGCCGCGATCGCCTCCTGCGTCGAGAAAAAAGAAAACATCGCCACCCGCAAGGCCAGCCAGAACGCGATCCAGGCGCTGGCCTCGTCGCTGCCGGAATTTCTGGGCGGCTCGGCCGACCTGACCAGCTCGAACCTGACCAACTGGAAAGAATCGATCCCGGTACGTTCGGGCAAGCCGGGCAACCATGTCAACTACGGCGTGCGCGAATTCGGCATGAGCGCGATCATGAACGGCATCACCTTGCACGGCGGCTACATCCCGTTCGGCGCAACGTTCCTGACCTTCTCGGATTACAGCCGCAATGCGCTGCGCATGGCCGCGCTGATGAAACTGCGTTCGATCTTCGTGTTTACCCACGATTCGATCGGCCTGGGTGAAGACGGCCCGACCCACCAGTCGGTCGAGCACGTCTCGTCGATGCGTCTGATCCCGAACCTGGACAACTGGCGTCCGTGCGACACGGTAGAATCGGCCGTGGCATGGGGCGCCGCCGTGCGCCGCAAGGATGGCCCGTCGACCCTGATCTTCTCGCGCCAGAACCTGCCGTACCAGGAGCGTTCGAACGACACCATCGCCAACATCTTCCGCGGCGGCTATGTGCTGAACGACGTGGCCGACGCGAAAGCGATCCTGATTGCCACCGGTTCCGAAGTGGAACTGGCCGTGGCCGCCGCCAGCGCGCTGGCCTCGGAAGGCATCAACGTGCGCGTGGTGTCGATGCCGTCGACCGACGTGTATGACCGCCAGGACGCCGCCTACAAGGCCAGCGTGCTGACCAAAGGCGTGCCACGCGTGGCCATCGAAGCGGGCGTGACCAGCTTCTGGTACAAATACGTGGGCCTGGAAGGCGCCGTGGTCGGTATCGATACGTTTGGCGAGTCGGCTCCGGCCGGCGTGCTGTTCAAGCATTTCGGTTTCACCGTCGACAATGTCGTGGCTAAAGTAAAAGCTGTCATCGCCGGGTAAATCGTTTTACGCCGCCAGCGCCCCGCAGATGGGCGCGGCGGCAGCAGATTTTTTAATGTGCCAAGTCTTTCTATTTCAATCAGGAGCAGAGTATGACGATCAAAGTTGCAATCAATGGCTACGGCCGCATCGGCCGTAATGTGTTGCGCGCTTTCTACGAAGGCGGCAAGAAACAGGACATCCAGATCGTTGCCATCAACGACCTGGGCGATGCCAAATCGAACGCCCACCTGACCCGCTACGACACCGCGCACGGCAAGTTCCCGGGCACCGTCACCGTCGAAGGCGACAACATGATCGTCAACGGCGATCCGATCCGCGTGTTCGCGCAGCGCAACCCTGCTGAAATTCCATGGGGCGAGCTGGGCGTGGACGTGGTGCTCGAGTGCACCGGCTTCTTTACCACCAAAGAGAAAGCTTCGGCCCACCTGAAGGGCGGCGCCAAGAAAGTCATCATCTCGGCACCAGGCGGCAAGGACGTGGACGCGACCATCGTGTTCGGCGTCAACCAGGACGTGCTGAAATCGACCGACACCGTCATCTCGAACGCTTCGTGCACCACCAACTGCCTGGCACCGCTGGTCAAGCCATTGAACGACGCGATCGGCATCGAAACCGGCCTGATGACCACCGTGCACGCCTACACCAACGACCAGGTTCTGTCCGATGTGATGCACGAAGACCTGCGCCGCGCCCGTTCGGCCACCATGAGCATGATCCCGACCAAGACCGGCGCTGCCGCTGCGGTCGGCCTGGTGCTGCCTGAGCTGAATGGCAAGCTGGACGGCTTCGCGATCCGCGTGCCGACCATCAACGTGTCGCTGGTTGACCTGACGTTCATCGCCAAGCGCGACACCACCGTCGAAGAAATCAACGCGCTGATGAAATCGGCTTCCGAAGGCGCACTGGAAGGCATCCTGACCTACCAGACCGAGCCGCTGGTATCGATCGACTTCAACCACAATCCAGCTTCGTCGAATTTCGACTCGACCCTGACCAAGGTCTCGGGCCGCCTGGTGAAAGTATCGTCGTGGTACGACAATGAGTGGGGTTTCTCGAACCGCATGCTCGACACCACCGTTGCACTGATGTCGGCCAAGTAATCACTGGCTGCTGCATGAAAAGCGCCCGGGGTTTCCCGAGGCGCTTTTTTTTTGGCCTGCCGGATTTGAAAAACGCATCGATTCAATAAAAACGTCGTTACAAAAAGTTTCTTATTGCCATTTAAAACAACATAAAAATTTGATCTGGCAGCATATTCCGGGCTTTTTTTTAACTCTTGGTTTTCCTTATTGACAACATTTTTCCCATTACTGATACTTGCTCTCGTCAATATCCTGACGACAAGCGTACAAGCTGCTGTGATCCAGTTGCTTGAGTTCAGAAAAATAATGAGACAAGGTTGGTAAAGAAATGAACTTGAAGAAGCCCAAGTTGAACCCCCTGAGCAAGGCAGTATTTTTTGCATTGAGCACCATCGCCGCGAGCAGCCACGCGCAAGACGTCGCAGAGCCGGCCATGCAGCGCGTGGAAATCACCGGTTCCAATATCAAGCGCATGGACACCGAGACGGCGTCGCCGGTCACGGTCGTGCGCCGTGACGAAATCAAGGCCACCGGCGCCAATACCGTGCGCCAGATCCTCGATACGCTGACCTCGTTCGATAGTGGCACCTTGCGCGACGACGGCCAGTCGAGCAGCTTTGCACGCGGCGCCTCGGGCGCTTCCATGCGCGGCCTGGGCAAGGGTGCGACGCTGGTGCTGGTCAATGGCAAGCGCGTCTCGAACTATGCTTTTGCCGATGGTGGCAAGGAAACGTTTGTCAACCTCGATGCGATTCCTGCCGATGTGGTCGAGCGTATCGAAGTGGTCAAGGACGGCGCCTCTGCCGTCTACGGTTCCGATGCGCTGGCCGGCGTGATCAATATCATTACCCGCAAGAGCTTCCAGGGCGTCAGCGCCAGCGCCAACTACCAGCAGGCGCTCGACCCCAGCATTGGCAAGCAATCGACGGTGGGCTTGCTGGCCGGTTTCGGCGACCTGGAAAAAGACCGCTACAACGTTTTCATCAACGTGGAAGGCTACAAGCGCCAGGGCTACAAGCTGGCCGACGTGATGAACAAGTATCCGGCATGGCACAAGGAAGTCTACAGCCCGGCATTCGGCGATCCCAGCCTGTATTCGTTCCCGGGTAACCTGAACCAGGCGGCAAGCGGTGGCAACCGTGCCGTACGCCAGGCAGTCGCGGGCTGCACCACGGTCAATGCCAACGGCCTGTGCACCAGCGACCTCAACGGCATCAACCCGTCGTCGGACGGCGCCGACCGTGTCAATCTGTACAGCGCGCTGCATTTCAAGCTCGGCGACACCACGCGCGGTTTTGCCGAGGTGTCGTATTCGGAAACGCGCACCAATTACCATCCATTGCCATACGCCATGGCGGCAGGTTCGCCATGGAACTGGTTCGATGGCAATAAAAAGCAGTCGCAGTCGGTGCAAAAGCCGCTGCTGCCGGCCAATTCCGCCTACAACCCGTATAACTTCCCGGTCGGTCTGGACTATCGCTTCATGGACGACAACATGGACTGGTCCGCCCCGTCGAAGGCCACCCAGTACCGCGTGATGGCGGGGCTCGAAGGCAGCCTCGGCGAATGGGAGTGGGCCGGCACCATCGGCCGCACCGGCGGCGACGGCACCTCGCGCAACCGTGGCCCGCACCGCGACCGCATGCCTGCCGCCATCGTCAGTGGCGAATACAAGCTGGGCGGCGGCAACAGCGATGCCTTGTTGAACAGCATGTTCCCGGTGATCGGCACCGATGCGGAACTGTGGACCAATTTTATCGACGGCAAGCTCAGCCGTGATCTGGCCACGCTGCCCGGCGGCCCGCTGCAGGCCGTGTTCGGGGCGGAAGTACGCCAGGAAAACATGTACATCAAATCGCTGGACAATGTGATGAATGCGGAAATCATCAGCCAGGGTTCGCTGTGGATCGATGGCCAGCGCCTGCTGAAAGCCGCCTATGCGGAGCTGAATGCGCCGGTGTGGAAAGGCCTGGAACTGAATGGCGCGTTGCGCGTGGACAAGGCGCCCGGTTTTTCGTCGCACCTGTCGCCCAAGCTGGGCGTGAGCTGGAAAGTGACACCGAAACTGCTGCTGCGCGGTACGGCTGCTGGCGGCTTTCGCGCACCGAATATCCCGGAGACCCTGGGCAAGGTGGGCCTGACCGGCTTTTTCAACTCGCAGCTCGATCCCAAACGCTGCGCTACCGCGACGAAAATTCGCGATATCCTGAAAAATGGCACAGCCACCGACAAATCCGACGCCACCACGGCGTATAACTCGGGTTGCCTGGCTTCCGTGCCTGCGATGATTTCGTCGAGCGCGACGCTGAAGCCGGAAACCTCGCGCAGCTTCACGCTGGGCTTCGTGGCCGAGCCGGTCAAGAACTTCAGCGTGGCCCTCGATTACTTCAAGATCGAGCGCAAGGATGAAATCAATTACCGCGATGTACCGTATGTGCTGGCGCGCGAAGACAAGGCGGGGTATTCGGACAAGCTGGTGCGCAATCCCGTCAGCGACACCGATCGCCGCTTTGCCGCGCGCGCCAATCAGCTGTCGCCCGGCGCGAACATCGGCTGGGACGCCGGGACCATCCAGTCGCTGCTGCTCAATTACGAGAACTTCGGCAAGACCGATTCGCAGGGCGTGGACATCGACCTGAACGGCCGTATTTCGGCCGGCGACTATGGTACCGTGACGCTGGGCCTGGCCACCACGTACGCACTGAAACTGCGCAGCTGGGATATCGACGCCAACGCCTACCGTCCGAACACCATCGGCTTGCTGGGCAACCCGCGTATCGTCTCGGTCTTCAGCACGGCATGGCGCAACGGTCCGGTAACGGCCGGCTTACGCATCAACTACACCTCCAGACAGGCACTGAACCAGGATGAAACCGATGTCGAACGCTGGGGCGAAGAGGGTTGCCGCGATGCGCTGGGCGACGCCAAACTGTCCTGCCATGTCGCCAGTGACGTGCGCACCGACCTGAACTTTGCCTATACGGGCTTCAAGAACCTGCGCTTGCTGGCCAATATCAACAATGTGTTTGACCGTGACCGTCCGATCAATGTGCGTGACGGCTACAGCCTGCGTCCGCGCACCTTGAAAGTCGGTGCGGAATACACGTTCTGATAGCGGCAGCAGCGGCGTCCCCGGACGCCGCCTGAACCAGGGGCGCAGCGCGGGCAACCGTACTGCGCCCGTTTGATTGCCGGCGCCTTACTGCCGGCGCCGGTAAAAGCGCCATAGCAGGCGCGCATCCTGCAGCACCGGCATGCCGGCCAGCAAACTCAACACGCCGGCCAGGATAATGGTGGCAGCGGGAAAGCCAATATGCTTGAAGGCCAGCGCGCCGCTGACGCCGCCGGCAAAAAAGCAGAGGATCAATGCGGCATGCGTTTTCAGCTTGGCGCGGTTGACGCGCACCATGTCGCCGGGCAGCTGGCGGCGGTTGTAATACAGCATTTTGCCGATTTCGATGCCGATATCGGTCGAGATGCCCGTCACGTGGGTGGTACGGATGGCGGCGCCCGACAGCTTGGTAATGATGGCGTTCTGCAGCCCCATCACAAAACACAGCAGCAAGATGGTGACGGGGCCCAGCACATTCGGCATCGCCGCCAGGTAGTTGCCGGTCAAACCGAACACCAGCAGCAGCACTGCTTCCAACAGCAAACTCATGGCAAACTGGCTGTGCAGCCGGCGCCGCCGGCCCCAGTTCACCATGATGGCGGTGACGGCCGCGCCGCTGACAAAGGCCAGCCAGGCGCCCAGCGCCGCCAGCGCCACCGTTACATTGCCCAGCGCCAGATCGTCCGCCATGCCCGAGACGATGCCGGTCATGTGCGAGGTATAGCCGCCGATGGCCAGGAAGCCGCCCGCATTGACGGCGCCGGCCACCAGCGCCAGCACGCAGCCGAGCTGCAAGTTGGCCTGCGCGTCGCGCGCTGCGCCGCTCAGCCGTGACAGGTAATGGAGGGGCATCGTTGCCTGTGCCGGCCTGGCTGTCTACTTGTAGATGCCGGAGCCGACGATCATGTTGTCGATCTTTTCGATCATGGCGACGGCTTCGTCGGCCGTGCCCTTGGGCGCGGCCCATGCCGCCTGCGCGGCGCAGACGATAAAACCGGCGAGAAGGGCGTGCACGCCCGCTTTGACACATGTGTTCATTGCTGTCTCCTGGGATGATCGGCAACCCGGCGCGGCCTGTACGGCACTACTCGGAATCGGAGTTGCCTGTTTGTATCATACGCCGCTGTATCATTTATGCAATCACCGTGGCAAAGATCGTTTGCCACAGGCGAATCACATTGTCCGCATGGATTTGCACACGTTCGGGCGCCACGCGGGCCAGGTCCTGGCCCTGCAGGCGCAGCTGGTGCTGCAGCTTGCGCAGCGCGCGGTAGGCGTCGGCCACGCCGGTGGCCAGGGTGGCGTCGATCAGTCCCAGTTCGCCGCACAGGCGCAGCAGCGCGATATTGCCCGAGTTGGCCGTCAGCTGCGGATACTGCGCCGCGTGCTGCAGCACTAGGTATTGCACCATGAACTCGATATCGATCATGCCACCCGGGTCCTGCTTCAGGTCGAAACTGCCCGGGCGCGGCGGATGGGCATCGATCATGCGCTTGCGCATGGCGATCACTTCGCCCTTGAGCGGACCGTTTTCCGGGCGTTCCTTGCGCAGGATGGCATCGCGGATGCGTTCGAAATGCTTGCCGATGTTCACGTCGCCGGCGCAAAAGCGCGCGCGCGTCAGCGCCTGGTGCTCCCATACCCAGGCCGCACTGCTCTGGTAGCGCTCGAACGCCTGCACGCTCGACACCAGCATGCCCGAGGCGCCGTCCGGGCGCAGCGCGATATCGATGTCGAACAGGATGCCGGCCGAGGTATGCGAAGTCATCCAGGTAATGAAACGCTGCGCCAGCTTGGCGTACAGGCCGGGCGCTTCCTGGTCGTCGTCGTCGAACAGGAAGATCACGTCGAGGTCCGATACATAGCCCAGTTCCTTGCCGCCCAGCTTGCCGTATGCGATGACGGCAAACTTCGGCACCTCGCGGTGGCGCGTGGGCAAGGTCTGCCAGACGGCCTGCACGGTGGCGGCAACGATGATGTCGGCCAGTTGCGACAGGTAATCGGCCAGCTTTTCCACGCTCAGGTCACCGGCCAGGTCCTGCGCCAGGCACTGGAACAGCTGGGCATGGTGAGTTTCGCGCAGGATATCCATCTGCCGCTCGGTGTCGCCGGGCGCATCGTCGAGCTGGCGCTGCAGGTCCAGTGCCAGCGCGGCCGGGTCCGGCACGCTGTGGCGGATGCGCTCGTCGAGCAGTTCGTCGAGCAGGATCGGGTGCTGCGTCAGGAAGGTGGCGGCCCAGCCGCTGGCGCACACCATGCGCACCACGCGCTCCAGGGTGTGCGGGTACTCGGTCAGCAGCGACAGATAGGCCGAGCGGCGCGCGATGGCCTCCAGGAAATCGAGCAGCCGGCCCAGAGTTGCCAGCTGGCTGGCGTTGCCGTTCGACATGGAGCAGTCGGTAATCAGGGGCAGGGCGGCGTTGACCAGCGCCACCAGGCGCGTGCGGCTCGCCTCGGGCAGCGACTGCAGCCGCGGCGCCTGCCAGGTGGCCAGCAGGCGCCGCGCGCAGGCCACCGGCTCATGGAAACCGAGCGCGGCAAAGTGTGCCTCGATGTCTTCCTGCTGGTCCGAGGCGGCGCACTCGTTCGAGGTCTGCGGATCGATGCTGGTATCGGCCGGCGGCGTGCCGCTGGTCTTGTCGCTGAACATTTCATCGAACTGGCCGGCGACGAACACGCGGTGCGCTTCGAGCCGGGCCAGCAGGGTGGCCGTGTCCGGCAGCCCAATCATCCGGGCCACGGTCAGGCGGTCGTCGTCATTGGCGGGCAGGGTATGGGTCTGCGCATCGTCAAGGTATTGCAGCCGGTGTTCCAGGTTGCGCAGGAAGGTATACGAATCGAGCAATTTGCCGACGATGGCCGGCTCCAGGTAGCCTTTGTCAGCCACCGTGCGCAGGGTGGCGCGCGTGGAGCGCTCGCGCAGCTCGGCGTCGCGCCCGCCCCGTATCAACTGGAATACCTGCGCCAGGAATTCGATTTCGCGGATGCCGCCGCGGCCCAGCTTGACATTGTTGCTGCGGTCCGGGTGCAGCCGCTCCTGGCGGTTGACCTCGGCGCGGATCTGGCCATGCATGGTACGGATCGCGTCGATCACGCCAAAGTCCAGGTAGCGGCGGAACACGAACGGACGCACGATCGCTTCCAGGGCGGCGATATCGTCCGGCTTGCCGGTGACGGCGCGCGCCTTGACCCAGGCATAGCGTTCCCATTCGCGCCCCTGCACGATCAGGTATTGCTCCACCATCCCCAGGCTGGCAGCCAGCGGTCCCGAGTTGCCGTTCGGGCGCAGCGCCATGTCGACGCGGAAGGTAAAGCCGTCCTGCGTGATTTCGGCCAGGGCGGCGATCAGTTTTTTGCCCATGCGAATGAAAAACTCGTGGTTCGACAGGCTGCGCTGGCCCGGCTGGGTGGCTTGCGTGTCGCCATCCTCCGGGTACACAAAGATCAGGTCGATGTCGGACGAGACGTTGAGTTCGCCGCCGCCCTGCTTGCCCATCGCCAGCACCATCAGCTCCTGTTCCTGGCCCGATTCCTCGCCGACCGGCATGCCGTGCTGGTCCACCATCTCGGCCATGATGGCGGCCACGTGGGCCTGGATGGCAAAGTCGGCAAAGCCGGTCATGGCGGTGACCACCTCGTTCAGATCGGCCTTGCCGCCGAGGTCGCGCGCGATCAGGCCGCACACCAGCAGGTTGCGCAGCTGGCGCATGGCGCGCTCCAGTGGAAGGGGCGGCGTGGCGGCATTGGCCAGCGTGGCCAGGGTGGCGGCAAGATCGAGGCCGTCGAGCGGCGTGTCCGCCAGTTGCGCCGCCTGTTCGGCGCGCTGCGGGGCGGCGTTGAGCCAGCGCTGGTAAAAACGCGAGGCGGAAGTCAGGGACGGATGGCTCATGGTGGCGGTTTCTGGTGTTTAACGGGGTTATCGTGGCTATTCGACTGCACATCGCGCTGGACTTGCCTGCGAACAGCAGGGGATGCGGTAAAATTGGGCCGCCTGCATCCGTGTCCGGCACAGCCCGGCTTTGTGCATGGTCTCCCGAACGATGGTAAGGGAGGCTGGAGGCAGACGCAAGCGCAAGGATGCCGCCGGCAAGACCGCATACCCGAAGAAACCAGGCGATTTTTGCCATTATTTGACGCCAGGCCAGTTTATTAGCTTATTGATGCAAAAACCGCCAGAAGCAAGCCTGACAGAACATGTGCCGCTGGCCCGACGCTGGCAGCGGCTGCGGGCCGCCTATCGCATGGCCAACCTGGCCACGCATCACGTGCTCGGCTTTGCCGTCAAGGCGGTGGTGCTGGCGTACTTTGCCTTCGCCATCCTGTTTCTGTTCCTGCGCTACGCCATCTTGCCGAATATCGACTATTACAAGGGCGATATCGAACGGGCCGCCAGCCGCGCGCTGGGCAACCCCGTCAGCATCGCGCGCGTCTATGCATCGTGGCATGGCTTGCATCCCAATCTGTTCCTTGGCGAGGTCACCCTGCGCGACAAGACCGGCCGTGCCGCTTTGAGCGTACCGAGCATTTCAGCCACCCTGTCGTGGTGGAGCGTGTTCGGTTCGGTACGCTTCGACCGGCTGGAAATCATTCGTCCCGACCTGGATGTGCGGCGCAGCAAGGACGGCGCCCTGTATGTGGCTGGCGTGCTGGTCGACAACAAGCAGGAAGGCGACGGCAAGGGCGCCGACTGGCTGCTGTCGCAGCACGACATCATCATTCGCGACGGCAAGGTGCGCTGGACCGACGAGCTGCGCGGCACGCCCGAACTGGCGCTCGACCAGGTCAACCTGTTGCTGCGCAACCGCTGGCGCAGCCACCGGCTGGGACTGCAGGCCACGCCGCCGGCCAGCCTGGCCGCGCCCATCGATGTGCGCGCCCACTTCACCCATCCGGCTTTCAGCACGCGCATCTCCGATGTGTCGATGTGGAAAGGCGAGCTGTACGCCGACCTGAACAACGCCGACCTGGCTGCCTGGCGCGGCTATCTTGATTATCCGTTCGAGCTGAGCCAGGGCAAGGGCGCCTTGCGCGCCTGGCTCAACCTCGACCATGCGCGGCTGGCCGGTTTCACGGCCGATGTCAGGCTGGCTGATGTGCAGGCGAAGCTGGGCAAGGAACTGCCCGCACTCGATCTGGTGAAAGTCAGCGGCCGCCTCTCGGCCAGGGAAACCCTGTCGTCCGCCAAGCCCGATGGCAAGCCGACGTTTGGCGCCTACGGCCATTCGGTGCAACTGGCCAATTTTGCACTGGAAACGCGCGATGGCCTGACTCTGCCGCCCACCACCTTGTCCGAGCGATACGTGCCCGCCACCCGGCGCGCACCGGCGCAGACGGACATCTCGGCGCGGGTGCTCGATTTGCAGACGCTGGCGGCGCTGGCCGACAAGCTGCCGCTGGGCGTCTCGCAGCGCGCGCAGCTGGCGACCCTGGCGCCGCGCGGCCAGCTGCAGGATTTTTCGGCGCAGTGGCACGGCGATGTGGCCAGCGCCAGCAGCTATCGCATCCGCGGCCGGCTGGTGGGATTGGGCCTGAATGCGCAACCGGCGCGCCTGGCAGTGGAAAAAACCGCCAGCAGCCCCGCGCAGGCGGCGGCGCCCGCGATTCCCGGTTTTGACAATCTGAGCGGCACCATCGACGCCAGCGACCAGGGCGGCCAGATCGATATCGACGCGCAGGATCTGGTGCTGCAGTTGCCGACCTATCTGCCGGACCCGGCGATGCCGTTCGAACAATTCCAGATGAAGGCGCGCTGGGCGTTTGAAGCCAACAACATGCTGCAGGTGGACCTGGCGCAGCTGGTATTCAACCAGCAAGGCCTGCGCGCCAATCTGCGCGGCTCGCACCGCATGCCGCTCGACGGCAAGAACCTGGGCCAGGTCGACCTGACGGGCACGCTGGACAATTTTGAAATCAATACCATCGGCCGCTACCTGCCGCTGCAAACGCCCGAGCACCTGCGCCACTGGCTGACCGGTGCGCTCGAAGGCGGCGTGGCGCGCGATGTCACGCTGCGCCTGCGCGGCGAGCTCGAACATTTCCCGTTCAAGGCCGACACCGCCGCCCAGCGCAACCGCGGCGACTTCCGCGTGGCCGGCAAGCTCGATAACGGCACGCTCAATTATGCGCCTGGCGAATTTGCCGCCAGCGGCCCGCTGGCCGGCAAGGCGCCGCTGTGGCCGCAGGCGGAAAAGATCAAGGGCAGCTTCGTGTTCGAGCGCGCGCGCATGGAAATTCGCGGCGACACGGCTACCACCGCCGGCGTCGCGCTGGCCAACGTGAAAGCCGTGATTCCCGACCTGACCGTGTTCGACACCCTGCTCGATATCGAAGGCAATGCCGCCGGTCCGATGCAGGAATTCCTCAAATATGTCGAGGCCAGCCCGGTGCTGGGCTGGATCGATCATTTTACGGACGAAACCAGGGCCACCGGCAACGCGAAACTGGCGTTGAAACTGCATCTGCCGATCGAGCGCATGCTGGAAGCGAAAGTGCAGGGCGGCCTGCAGCTGGCCGGCAACGACGTGGTGCTGTTCAACGACCTGCCGCCCGTGCTCGGTGCGCAGGGACGTATCGAGTTCAACGAAAAAGGCGTCAACCTCAATGGCCTGTCCGGCAATCTGCTCGGTGGACCGCTGGCGATCTCGGGCGGCACGCAGAGCGACAATTCGATTCAGGTAAAGATCGGTGGCGCGATGACGGTCGACGGCCTGCGCAAGACCTATCCGGCGCCCGTGCTGCAGCGCCTGGCGAAACACCTGAACGGCGGCATGCGTTATACCGGACTGATCACTTCGCGCGACCATCAGCTGACAGTCAGCGTCGACAGCGCCCTGAACGGCCTGGGGCTGGATTTTCCTGCGCCGTTGAAAAAAGCGGCGGCCGACAGCCTGCCCGTGAAATTCACCTTGAACGCCAACGCCGCCAATGCAGCCGGCCTGCGTACGGACGAGATCCGCATCGCGGTCGGCTCCGGCCTGGCCGCGCGCTACCAGCGCCAGAAACAGGACAAGGAACCGTGGCGCCTGGTGCGCGGCGGCATCGGCGTCAATACCCCTGCGCCCGAGCCGGATACGGGCATGATGCTGAACGTGAATCTGAAGACGTTCGATGTCGACAGCTGGATTGCCGTGGGCAGTGCGATTGCCGGCAGCGGCACGCCGGCCGGCAGCGCTGCCGATGCTGCGGCAGGCGCCGACGACGGACCCGATATCGCCCAGTATGTGGTACCCGACCTGATGGCCGCGCGCGCCGGCGAACTGATGCTGGGCGAGCGCAAGCTGGAAAACGTGGTGGTCGGCGCCACCCATCAGAAGGACGTGTGGCAGGCCAATATCGACGCCAAGCAGGTGTCGGGTTATGTCACGTGGCTGGAAACGCCGTCGGGCCTGGGCAAGATGACGGCCAGATTGTCGTCGCTGATCATTCCCGAATCGGCCGCCAACGACGTGAAAAGCCTGCTCGAAGGCAAGAGCAGCGCCCAGTCGATCCCCTCGCTCGATATCGTGGCCGAGCGTTTCGAGCTGTTCAACAAGCCGATCGGCCGTCTCGAATTGCAGGCCTATAACACCATGGCGGCAAGCGGGCGCGAATGGCGCGTCGGCAAGCTGCTGCTGGCCAACGCCGATGGTGCGCTGAGCGGCAACGGCAAGTGGGTGATCAAGGATGGCCAGAGCACCACCAGCCTGCATTTTGGCCTGGACATTATCGACGCGGGCAAGCTGCTCGACCGCTTCGGCTTTGCCGACACCGTGCGGCGCGGCAAGGGCCGCCTCAGCGGCGACATCGCCTGGAACGGCTTGCCGTATTCGCTCGACATCCCGAGCCTGTCGGGCCAGATCGAGATGAACGTGGAGTCGGGCCAGTTCCTGAAACAGGACCCGGGCGCGGCCAAGCTGCTGGGCGTGCTGAGCCTGCAGGCCTTGCCGCGCCTGCTGAAGCTCGACTTCCACGACGTGTTCTCGGAAGGCCTGGCATTCGACGGCATCACGGCCAACGCCAGCATCCGGCGCGGCGTGGTCACCACCGACAACCTGAAAATGCACGGCGTGGCCGCCACCGTGCTGATGGATGGCACGGCCGATATCGCCAACGAGTCGACCAATCTGCATGTGGTGGTGATTCCCGAATTTAACCTGGGCACGGGTCCGCTCGTGTATGCGCTGGCGGTCAATCCCGTGATCGGCATCGGCAGCTTCCTGGCGCAGCTGTTCCTGCGCGCGCCCGTGATGAAGGCCCTGACTTACCATATGCAGATCGCCGGACCATGGAAGTCGCCCGTGGTGACCAAGCTCGATGGTGGTAAATTGGAGCCGGCGGCCGCCGTCGCTCCTGCTGGTCCTGCAGCGGAAAAGGCGGCACAATAATCAGAGGATGGCAGACATGATGCACACCGTAGCGGCAATACAGATGATTTCCACGCCATCGGTCAGCGAGAACCTGGCTACCGCACAGCGCCTGGTGGCGCAGGCGGCGGGCGAAGGCGCGCTGCTGGTGGTGCTGCCCGAATACTGGGCCATCATGGGCCTGCATGAAAACGACAAGCTGTCGCACGCCGAGCAGCCGGGCAGCGGTCCCATCCAGGACGGCATGGCGCAGATGGCGCGCGAGCACGGCATCTGGCTGATCGGCGGCACCTTGCCGCTGGCGTCGCCCGAAGCGGGCAAGGTCCTGAACACCACGCTGGTGTACGACCCGCAGGGCCAGCCGGCCGGCCGCTACGACAAGATCCACCTGTTCGGTTTTACGCGCGGCGACGAGTCGTACAATGAATCGCGCACCATCGTGGCCGGCGCCCAGGTGCGCAGCATCGAAACACCGCTGGGCAAGGTCGGCCTGTCGATCTGCTACGACCTGCGCTTTCCCGAGCTGTACCGGGCGCTGGGCGACTGCGCGCTGATCGTGGTGCCGGCCGCGTTTACCCACACCACCGGGCGCGCCCACTGGGAAGTGCTGCTGCGCGCGCGGGCGATTGAAAACCAGTGCTATGTGCTGGCCGCGGCCCAGGGCGGCGTGCATCCGAACGGCCGCCGCACCTGGGGCCACAGCATGCTGATCGACCCGTGGGGCGAAGTGAAGGCCGTGCTGGACGAAGGCGAAGGCGTGGTGGCGGGCCAGATCGATCCCGTGTTCCTGGCCGGCGTGCGCGAATCGCTGCCAGCGCTGGCGCACCGCACCATGTAATCCTGTTGGAGAGCAAAACCATGATCCCGTTTGAACCGAATCTGTCGAGCCTGGCCGTGGCGCGCGACATCCTGTTGACGCCGTTTGGCCTCGATGAAAGCAAGCTGCTCAAAGCGCTCGGCACCATGTTTGCGCACAAGGTCGATTATGCGGACCTGTACTTCCAGTTTACCAAGAGCGAAGGCTGGAGCCTGGAAGAAGGCATCGTCAAGACCGGCAGTTTTTCCATCGACCAGGGCGTCGGCGTGCGCGCCGTGTCGGGCGACAGGACGGCGTTTTCGTATTCCGACGAGATTTCCGAACGGGCCCTGCTCGACGCGGCGGCGGCCACGCGCACGATTGCGCGCGCGGGCGCCGGACGAGTCAAGATTGCCGGCAGCATGCGGCCGCAGGGCGGCCGTTCCCTGTACCTGCCCAACGATCCGCTCGCGTCGCTCGATGCCACCGCCAAGGTGCAGTTGCTCGAACGCGTGGAAAAAATGGCGCGCGCAAAAGATCCGCGCGTGGTGCAGGTGATGGCCGGCCTGGCCGGCGAATACGATGTGGTGCTGGTGCTGCGCAGCGACGGCGTGCTGGCGGCCGATATCCGCCCGCTGGTGCGCGTGTCGCTGACCGTGATCGCCGAGCAGAATGGCCGCCGCGAAACCGGCTCGGCCGGCGGCGGCGGGCGCTACAGCTACGATTATTTCACCGATGACGTGCTGGAACAATATGCGCAGGACGCCGTCAGCTCGGCGCTGGTCAACCTGGAGGCGCGTCCTGCGCCGGCCGGACCGATGACCATCGTGCTGGGGCCGGGCTGGCCCGGCATCCTGCTGCACGAAGCGATCGGCCACGGGCTGGAAGGCGACTTCAACCGCAAGGGCTCGTCCGCGTTTGCCGGCTGCATCGGCGAGCGCGTGGCGGCCAAGGGCGTCACCGTGGTCGACGACGGTACCCTGTCGAGCCGGCGCGGCTCGCTCAATATCGACGACGAGGGCAATCCCACCCAGTGCACCACGCTGATCGAGGACGGCATCCTGAAAGGCTATATCCAGGACACCATGAACGCACGGCTGATGAAAATGCCGGTGACCGGCAACGCGCGCCGCGAATCGTTCGCGCACCTGCCGATGCCGCGCATGACCAACACCTATATGTTAGGGGGTGACAGGGACCCGGGCGAGATCCTCGCCTCCGTGAAAAACGGCCTGTATGCCGTCAATTTCGGCGGCGGCCAGGTCGATATTACCAATGGCAAGTTCGTGTTTTCGGCCAGCGAAGCCTACATGATCGAAAACGGCAAGCTCAGCTATCCGGTCAAGGGCGCGACCCTGATCGGCAACGGCCCCGACGTGCTCAACCGCGTCTCCATGATCGGCAACGACATGCGCCTCGATTCGGGCGTGGGCGTGTGCGGCAAGGAAGGGCAGAGCGTGCCGGTGGGGGTGGGGCAGCCGACGCTGCGGCTCGATGGAATTACTGTCGGTGGCACTGCCTGACATTCGGCGCAATGCGGCACCGCGTGGTCGGTGCCAACAATGTTGTCGGATTACGCGCAAGCGCTAATCCGACCTGCCCTTGCTGCGTGCTTTGGCGTAGGTCGGATTAACGGCGCAACGCCGTGCAATCCGACACCACCGGCGCCCATTTTTAAAATTTGTACTTCAACCCCGCACTGATAAACCTCCCCGCCGCGCCCGCATAATCGAGCGGGTTGTAGCCGGTCGCGCCATAGGTCAGCGGATCGAGCGGGGCAACCTTGTCGAACAGGTTCTGTATCGAGGCAAACACTTCCACCTTGGGCGTGGCCATCCAGCGCGCCGTCAGGTCCACCGTGGTGAACGACGCGATGCGGCAGCCGCGCGGGGCGTCCGTGCCGTCGGCATAGTGCGTGGCGCAGCCGTCGGGGTCGTTCTTGAACAGCACATTGTCGAGCGGCGCGCGGTAGTTGACGTTGGCCGAGACGCGCCAGTTCTGGCGTTCCCAGGTGGCGCCCAGGTTGATGCGGTCGTCGGGCGTGCCCATGCAGTTCGAGATGTCGCAATTGCCGTGGGTGCCGGCGAAATCGCGTTCGGTACCGTCGCGCTCGGTGCGCAGCCATTTGAACAGATGCGTCCATTTGACGTCAAAAATCAGGTTGCCCATGTCGTTGCCCAAAGGGAAACGCTGGCGTGCATCGAGGTCGATGCCGCGCACCGTGGTTTGCGCCGAGTTCACATAGTTGGCCAGCACGGCCGTGATGGCGCCCGGGTCGCCCGGGATGCCGGTGGCGGTCGATGGATCGCGCGCCACCTTGCCTTCGGCGATCGCCGTGTCCGTCTGTTCCTGGTTGATTTCATTCTTGCGGCGGATTTGCCAGAAGTCCACCGACACGCTGGTGCGCGGCAGCGGGTCCCACACGGCGCCCAGCGAATAGCTGCGCGAGCGCTCGGGCGACAGGTTCGGGTTCGGCGAGGTAATCACGGCGATCGAGGCCGGGTCGCACGCCACTTCCACTCCCAGCGCACAGCGCACCGGGTCGGCGGCGGTGGCAAACGCGGCCAGGCCGCCGACGCCGTTTTCGGCCGCGTTCGGCGCCCGGAAGCCCCTGGCAAAGGTGCCGCGCAGCGCCAGCTGGCGCACCGGCGTCCATTTCGCGCCGACTTTCGGCGTCCAGGAGTTGCCGATGCCGGTGAAATGGTCGGCCCGCATGGCGCCCGACAGTTCCAGGTTGCTCAGCACGGGTGCCAGCACTTCCGCATAGACGGCCGAGGCCTTGCGGCTGCCCCGATACGCGGAATAACCGAGGCCGATGATATTGCCGGACTCGGTGCCGGCGGTCGGCTCCAGCCGGGTCGACTCGTAGCGAAATTCCGCGCCCAGCGCCACCCCCAGGTCGCCGCCGGCCAGCTTGCCCATGGCGCGGCTGGCCTTGAAGTCGACCTGCGCGATGCGCGTCCTGGCGTCGTTCGAAATCGTCGGCGACAGCGCCGCATACAGGTCGGGCGAGTTCAGGCCGGCGTTTTCCGCGATGCGCCACACGCTGCCCGGCGGCAGGGCCGCATAGCGGGGGTTCAGGCTGGCGGCCGCCACATTGGCCGCGCTGGGATTGAGCAGGGCAAACGCCACGTCGCGCTGCAGGTAGCCGCTGCGGTCGTTGGAAACCTTGTTTTCCGAGTACAGCAGCGCGCTGTCGAGATCCCAGCCGGCAGCCGTGCCCTTGATGCCGGCCACGAAACGGGTAAAGGTCGACTCGATGTCGGACACGCGCGGTCCCACGTCGGCCGCCAAGTAGCGCAGCCGCGCCACCCTGCCAAAGTAGGGATTGTCCGGGTGCTCGGCGCCCAGCGCCACCGCCGCATTGCTGACCGGGCCGCCGGGATAGCCGACCGAGCCGCTGATGGTCGACGGCGTGGTGACCGAGGTCGATTCGCTGCGATATACATTGAGCTCGGCATAGGTCTGCAGGGCCGGCGTCAGCTGCCACGTGCCGCGCCCGAAGAAATTGATGTTTTTCTGTTTGGGCTGGATCTGGCCATATTGCTGCGCCGCATCCGTCAGGCAGCCGCCGCCCGGGTCGCCCTGCGGGTGGCTGGTGAAATTGCCGCAGGCGGCGCCGGGAAAGAGGCGCGTGAAGCCGGCGCCGGCCAGGTTGCCGCGATTGTAGTAGTCGAGCGTGTCGGGGTTGCGCACATTGCCGTTGACGGCGCTGCCGGCCGCATTGTTGGTGGTGATGGCGCCGGCGCCACTCAGCGATTCCTGGGCGCTGAAGCCCAGGTCGCGCAGATCGCTGCGGCCGACGGCGCCGCGCCCGGCGCGGTCGCGGTGCCAGATCGGCGCCTTTTCGCTGTATTCGAGGTTCAGCAGCACATTGTAGCGGTCGGCGTCGAGGTCGCCGAAGCCGTGCGTGATGGCGGCGCGCGCATCGCGCCCGTCCCAGTCTTTCGTTTTGCCATAGTTGCCGCGCATGGTAGTGCCCTGGAAGTCGCGCCGCAGGATCACGTTGACCACGCCGGCGATCGCGTCCGAGCCATAGATGGCCGAGGCGCCGTCCTTGAGGATCTCCACCCGTTCGACGGCTTCAAGCGGAATGATGTTCAGGTCGGCAAAGACCTTCTGGCCATCGTCGGCCAGGCCGTATGGCGCGACCCGGCGGCCGTTGAGCAGCACCAGGGTCGAGGAGGTACCCAGGCCGCGCAGGGAAATGCCGGAGGCGCCCGAGGCAAAGCCGCCGCCAAAGGTGGTCGGTACCGAGCCCTGGTTGTCGACGGCCAGCGTTTGCAGCAATTCGGCCACGCTGGACTTGCCCGATTTTTCAATATCGGCCGCATTCAGCGTCTGCACGGGCGAGGCGGTTTCCGCTTCGGCGCGGCGGATATTCGAGCCCGTGATTTCCACGCGCGCGATCGGCGCCGCGGTTTGCGTATCTTGCGCCAGTGCAGGCAGGGCGGGCAAAGCCAGCAAAGGCAGGGCGGCGGCCAGCGCCAAAGCCAGTCGTGATGGTGCGCAGGGAAGAGGGCGTGCGGGGCTTCTGTAGGTCATGCTGTTCTCCGGGAAGGGGCCGACGGGAAAAGCCGTCGAATGCCTTGCAGTCTCGGTCTTGCAGCCTGACCCGGATTCGATCTGCATCAGCGGTGCATGGCTTGACACGCCAACTTCAGGGAACATGTGGCGTGCCTGCCACGACGGCCACAGCAGTGGCGCCCATAAAAAATGCCCGCAAGCAGAACCTTGCGGGCATGGGCAATTCAGCAGGACCTTATCAGAACTTGTACGACGCTTTCACGTACAAGGTGCGGCCCAGCGGATCCGTGTAGCGCGGATCGTAGCCGGTCTGGAACACCGTGCCCTGGTTGGTAAACGGCGGATTCTTGTCGAACAGGTTTTTCACGCCGACGGTGATATCGGTATTTTTCCAGCCCGAGTAGGCGCCCGACAGCGAGAAGGTGGAATACGCTTTCACCTTCTGTTCATAGCCGGCATCGACATAGTTCTGGTCGCGGTAGCCGCTCATGAACTTGTTCGACAGGTTGGCGCTCCATTTGCCCAGCGCCCAGGTCAGCGAGGCGTTGTGCTTCCAGCGGAACACGGGATTATTGTCCGCATACACGCCGACGTTTTCGATATACGCGCCGCCCGGTTCGTTCTGGTACTCGTAGCTGTGGACCCAGCTGCCGTCGAACTGGAAGGTGAAGTTGCCGTAGCTGCTACGCGGCAGGCGCCAGGTGAGGCTGGTGTCGATGCCCGAGGTGTGCACTTCGCCCAGGTTGTCGAGCACGGCATTCACGTACTGCAAGGTGTTGCCGTCGGCCGAATACACAAAGGCCGACTGGTATTTCTCGTAGTTGTCGAACAGCGTCTGCTCGGCCACGGTGCCGATCTTGTCGCGGATCTTGATATTGAAGTAATCCAGCGACATGGTCACCGAACTGACCGGTTCGAACACGATGCCGGCGCTGAAGGTCTTCGATTTTTCAGGCTTCAGGTTGGCGTTGCCGCCGCTGCGGATATATTGCTGCTGGCCGCAGGCCACGTTCGGATTGGCGCCGGCCACCGGCGTGCCGCCCGGGCACAGCACCGGATCGTCGTATGAATTGCCGGTAAACGTCGAGGTGGCGGGACCGTGCAGGTCGTACAGGGTCGGCGCGCGGAAGCCCGTGTTGTAGGAGGTGCGCAGCAATACCTGCTTGCTTGGCTGCCAGCGCAGGCCCACTTTCGGATTGAAGCTGCCGCCGACGTCGTTGTAGTGGTCGTAGCGGGCCGCCAGCGACAGTTCCAGCTCCTTGTGCAGCGGCACGCTCAGTTCCGAATACACGGCGGCGATATTGCGCGAGCCGGCCTGGTCCTGCGCATCGGCATAGCCCGAGCTTTGCGCCTGCGAGGCCAGTTCGCGGTTGACGCTGTATTGCGCCTTGTCATGGCGGAATTCGGTGCCGACGGCAAAGCCGACCGCGCCGGCCGGCAGCTCATAGATTTCGCGGCTGATCTTGGCGTCGACGCCGGTGCTGGTCATCTTCGCGCCCAGGTATTGGCCGTGCAGCTGGGCCGCATCGAGATAGGCTGCGCCGGCCGCAGACTGTTCGCCGAACGGGTTCAGCGTGCCGTCCAGCACCCCGGCCTTGACCAGGCTGTCGTTGGTGTAGCCGTTGACAAACGCGCTGGCAGCCTTGCTGATCGAATGCGTCAGGCCCACGTTGTAGTCCCAGCCGCCGATCAGGCCTTCGGAAGCGAGCACCAGGCGGTCCGAGGTGCTGGTGTCGAAGCCCGTGCGTTTGCCGGCCGCGACCGTGCGCCAGTTGATCGTCAGGTCTTCGCCGGCCAGGCCCGCCACGCCCGGCACGCTGCCATTGCCCGGATAATACGGGCTGGCCGAGGTCATGGTGATGCCGGTCAGCGGCGACGGCGCGATGCTCGAGGTGCTGGTGCTGCGCGAGTGCAGGTATTCGACGGTAGCGATATTATCCTGGCTCAGCTTGAAGGTGGCCTTGCCCAGCAGGGACTCCTGTTTGGTTTCCGGGATATCGTCGATATACTTGACGGTGTCGGTGCGGCAGGTGCCGCTGGCGGTGGTGATCAGGCCGGTGCCGGGGCAGTTGGTCGCCGCATACGGATTGCCCGTCAGGCCGTTGGCCGAGTAGAAGTTGGCTGGCTGCGAGGTGCCGCTGCTGTTGTCCACGCCGCGGTTCGGAATCACGCTGGTGCTGGAAAACGCACGCGAAGTGGCGGACAGGGCCGACTGCTTGTGCACGTCGGCGACGCCGAAGAAATTGTAGCCATCGGTGGCCAGGTTGCCGAAGCCGCCCGACAGATTGATGCGCGACTCTTCGCCGCCGCCGCTCCTGGTCGGCGCGTAGTGTTCCACGCTGACGGTGGCGCCCTGTACCGAGCGCTTGGTGATGAAGTTGATCACGCCGCCGATCGCGTCGGTGCCGTAGATGGCCGAAGCGCCATCGCGCAGCACTTCGACGCGGTCCAGCGCCGACAGCGGGATGATGTTCAGGTCGACCGCCGCGCCGTTGAACGGATGGCTGGCGATGCGCCGGCCATTGAGCAGCACCAGCGTCTTGTCGCTGCCCAGGCCGCGCAGGTCGGCGCTCGACATGCCGCCCGTGCCGGAACCGACCGACTGGCTGCTGCCGGTCGAGCTCTGGTTCATCGGAATGGTGTTCATCACTTCCTGTGCGGTGGTCAGGCCCTGCTTGATGAAGTCTTCCGCCTTGATCGAGGTGATCGGCAGCGCGGTCTGCGACGACAGGCGCTTGATGCTCGAGCCCGTCACTTCCACTTTCTGGATCTCGCCGCCGGCGCCGTCTGCGGCTGGCGCCGCATCGCCGGCCAGGTTTTGCGCCTGGGCCGCATGCATGCCCAGCGCCAGCGAACTGGCGAACATGAGGCGCAGGGATCGGGACAACACGCTTTCTATCATCATGGCTAACACTCCTGAGGTATTTCTTGAAGTTGATTTGTTCGGCTTGGCAGATACGTTTACCGATGCTGTATGCCCGGCGTTCTCCTGGAACAAGGGGCGCAACCATCAAAACATGCGGCATCTGGCGCATCAATAACCAAAAAGATAAGAGTGAAAATTACCAACAGTAATCAATGCTCACAGCTGTAAAGACCAGGGTGTGCCCGATTGCGCCTGGCACGGCAGTTGCCAAAGGCGCGGCGGCATGGCTGGTGCAGGCGCGATGCGCCTTGCAAGGCTGCTTGATTAGTTGAAATGCAATGCTTACATTTGGATACAGTTCACCTGCCGGCAGAGCGGGCAGGGGCGCCCGGCGGCGGATGTAAAGTTGTGTAAGGAGCACAGCGTGCGCTGGCCCGGACGATTGGCGGCACCGGCGCGCACAGCAAGGCGTGCGCAACTTTTTGCTGTTTTTTGCCCACTTTGCCGTCGTATGCAACAGCGCGATGCGGTTTTGCTGACAAAGATGCTTGCCAAGCTTTGCACAATGGGTTTATAGTCGTTCATCACTTACGGATGACTCGCATGTTCGCTCGCCACTTTTTTACCGCCTATTTTTACTTTAGCAATTCCAACCCAAAGGCGGTGGAGTAGCGGTCGGTTCACGTAGCAGCAAAACGAGATCCCAGCAAATTCTAAAAAACCGCCACTGATGGCGGTTTTTTTTTACCCAGATGTTTTACCCCTGTTCAAATTTTGGAGAAAATAATGCCCCGCACCGATGATTTGCGTATTCGCGAAATGAAGGAACTGACGCCGCCGTCCCATCTGATCCGCGAATTTGCCTGCTCGGAAGCTGCCGCCCAGACGGCCGCCAATTCCCGCGTGGCCCTGCACCGCATCCTGCACGGCCAGGACGACCGCCTGATGGTGGTGATCGGTCCGTGCTCGATCCACGACACCAAGGCGGCGATGGAATACGCGCGCCTGCTGGTCAAGGAGCGCGCCCGCTTTGCCGGCGAACTGGAAATCGTCATGCGCGTGTACTTCGAGAAACCGCGCACCACGGTGGGCTGGAAAGGCCTGATCAACGATCCGTACATGGACAACAGCTTCCGCATCAACGACGGCCTGCGCATGGCGCGCGAGCTGCTGCGCGACATCAACGAACTGGGCCTGCCGGCCGGCACCGAATTTCTGGATGTGATCAGCCCGCAATATATCGCCGACCTGATCAGCTGGGGCGCGATCGGCGCGCGCACCACCGAGTCGCAGGTGCACCGCGAACTGGCGTCGGGCCTGTCGTGTCCGGTCGGTTTCAAGAACGGCACCGACGGCAATGTGAAAATCGCCGTGGAAGCGATCAAGGCCGCCTCGCAGCCGCACCATTTCCTGTCCGTCACCAAGGGCGGCCATTCGGCCATCGTGTCAACCAATGGCAATGAAGACTGCCATATCATCCTGCGCGGCGGCAAGCTGCCCAACTACGACGCGGCCAGCGTGGACGAAGCGTGCAAGGCGATTGCCGCGCAAGGCCTGGCGTCGCGCCTGATGATCGACGCCTCGCATGCGAACAGCTCGAAAAAGCCGGAAAACCAGATTCCCGTCTGTGCCGATATCGCCGCGCAGGTGGCCGGCGGCGACGACCGCATCGTCGGCGTGATGGTCGAGTCGCACCTGGTGGCGGGGCGCCAGGATCTGGTGCCGGGCAAGGAACTGGTCTACGGCCAGTCGGTCACCGACGGCTGCATCGACTGGAGCGCCAGCGTGGCCGTGCTGGAAAACCTGGCGCAAGCCGTGAAACAGCGCCGCCTGCAGGGCGACAAGGAATAATTGGTTGCCGCATGAAAAAAGCCCGGAAAGCGTGACGCTTTCCGGGCTTTTCAGTTGTCAGCTTCGATAACAGCTTAGAACTTGTAGGAACCGCTCAGGTAGAACTGGCGGCCCAGGGCGCTCGAGTACGACGGGTTGTAGCCGACCTGGTGCGAGCCGGTATTGCGCAGCGTGAACGGCGGATTACGGTCGAACATGTTCAGGATGCCGGCCGTGATTTCCACGTTGCTCATCGGGCGGTATGCGCTTTGCAGGTCGAACGTCGTGTAGCTCGGCACTTCCAGTTGCACGCCGTAGCAGGCGCCTGGCTGGCCGGCGACGATCACGGCGCAGTCATCCGCGCTCTGATTGACGTCGGTGTAGCCGTTGCGGTAGCTGGCGCTCAGGGTATGCGTGAACTTCGCGGTTTCATACGAGGTCGTGGCCTTGATGATGTTGCGGAAGCTGACCTTGTCGTTCGAACCGTAGCGGTTCAAGCTGGTTTCCCATTGATCGTCGGTACCTGGCGTGGTATAGCGCGAACGCAGCAGGTAGGTGCCCGACAGACGGCTGGTGAGACGGCCGTCCAGCAACTTCATCTTGTGGGTGAAGTCGTAATCGATACCGCGGTTTTCCACTTTGCCGATATTGATTGGCAGCAGCTTGATGGCCAGCACGTCGCGGCCGGTCGAGCTGATGTGCTTGGTGGTGAACAGCGAAGCGTACTTGGCCGGGTCGGCAAAGATCAGGCCTTCCGAGACAGCGGTTACCTGGTCGCGGATTTCAACGTTCCACAGGTCGAACGACATCGACAGGCTGTCGAACGGCTCGAACACGGTACCGATGCTCCACTGTTTCGATTTTTCCGGTTTCAGGTCGGGATTGCCGCCCTGGAAGGCTTCGAACTGTTGACGGCCGACATTGTTGCAATAGCCCGCCAGCGGGTGGCCGGCCATGCCGTTGGCTGCCGTCAGCGGGCATTGGTAGTTACCACCGGTAACGCCCCAGTCTTCCAGCGGGCCAGCGATTTCCTGCATGCTGGCGGCGCGGAAACCGGTGCCGGCGGCGGCGCGGAACATCAGGTTGCGGGTGGCCGAGTATTTGCCGCTGATTTTCCAGGTGGCGGCATCTTCGGTCTTGCCAACCTTGACGCCGGTCAGCTTGTTGTCGATGGCGCTGATCTGGTCGTAACGCACGGAACCGGTCAGTTCCAGCTGCTTGGTGACAGGCATCATCAGCTCGGCGTAGGCGCCGGCATTGTCGCGCGAATAGTCGCTGTCCACCTGCGGGTTGTCGAACAGGATCTGCGCTTCTTTTGCCACATCAGCCTGGCGTACCTTGTACGAGGTGTTGCGGTAGTCCGCGCCCACGCCCAGCATGGCGGTGCCGCCTGGCAGCTTGAACACATCGCGCGACGCGCGGCCGTCGATGCCCTTCATTTCCACCGTCTGCGTGTTGTAGGTGCCGCTGAAGCCTGTGCCCAGCAGTGCCTGGCGCATGGCGTCGGGCATGCTGCCCACAGGGTAGGCGAACGGGTCGATATTGCCTGCGTCGACCTGGGCGTTGAACTGGTCGGCCAGCGGGAAGCCGCTGACGTATTTCTGCGTCTGCTTGTTCTTCGAGTAGGTCACGGCGGAGTTGATATCCCAGCCGAATGCGCTGCCTTCCACGCCACCGACGAGGTGGGTGGCCTTGGTGCCGTAGTCATACACGCGGTTGCCCATTTCGGACAGGCGATAGGTGGCGGCCACCGAGTCGACGTTCGCGTTCTGGTCGGCGGTCAGGTTCGGTGCGATGTACTTGTTGTACAGCGCCGAGCCCTTGGCGATCGAGAAGTCGGCCGGGTACGGTGCGATGCTCGACACGATTTTCGCTTCCGTGTAGGCCAGGTCGTAGAAACCCTGCCAGCCGGTCTTGCCCAGTTTCATCGAACCAGAGCTGAACAGCGAGTCGCGTTTCGATTCAGGATTGATTTCAATCGTCGATGGCGAATCGAAGTAGCAATTGCCGTCGCCATAGAAATCCATATTGCTGGCGGCGCACTTGCCGCCATTGGCCAGGGCGTACGGATTGAGCTTGCTTGGCGCGCCGGACGCATCGTAGCCGTCCTTGTAGGTCAGCGATGCGTTGGCCGGGGCCGAACGCGAGGAACCATTGATGAATTGCAGCGCCTGGCCGGTCTTCGGATCGTTGAAGTTGATGATGCCGCTGCGCGCGAAGCTGCGCTGCGATGCTTTCAATGCCTTCTGTTCGTCATGGCT